>DATGEF010000330.1:0-4937 GCA_035310405.1 Chloroflexia bacterium
CAAAAAGCGAAGCCAGACAATCCTTGCGGACCCTCCGGCTTCGCGTCCCCCAATAAAATGGTTCCGAAGAACTGTTTACTGAAGTGATTATAGAATACCACGATTCCGGGGTCATGTCAACCCCCTTTTTCCACCACGTTATCCACCGACTTATCCACCGCTCCGGTGGATAAGTCAGCTGGTGTGACCGCCATTGCCAACCCCAATCGTTGGGCTACCTCGGGATCACGCACCGGATAGACCTTTTCAGAGGGCGTGTGGAGCGCCGCGTAATCGTGGGCTTGGACATGCGTGTATTGCTCATGGACGAACGGCGTAATGTCCTGGATGTCGACCACAGGAAATTGGGGCCAGCCGGCCGCCTGCTGCAGATAAGGAGCGCGGGCTAAGGATCGAGTCATCTGGGTCCCCAGGTCTTGACCATATCCAGCCAGGCTGGGCGGCGCACAAAGCCCAGCTGCTCGTTAATCGTCAGCACATGGCGGTTGCCCGACTCGTTGGTGGTGTGCAGCCGGCGATAGCCGTGCGCCTGGGCAAAGGCGACGCCGTGCATTTTCAGCGCGCGGGCAATGCCCCGGCTACGGTAGGCCCGCGCCACGCCAAGCTGCGCGATGTGCAACTGCTCCGGATCGGCTTCGTCGCGGTGATGGTAGATATACCCGACATAGCGATCCTGGTCAGTGGCGATGAAAAACGCGTCGGGCACCATATCCGCGTGCTGCAGACGCTGGGCGACAAAGTAATCATAGGCCTCTTTGGTCGGCGCATCCAGGTCGGGCAGGTCTTGCCGGATCTCCCAGACCAGCTCATAGAGCTTCTGGTCGCACTGCGGGTCGCCGGCCAGCGCCGGGTACGTCGTGATCGTGATCCCGGCCGCCGCGGCCCGCTCCGCGCCCCCGGCGAGCGGCGCCGGATCGCATGTGGCCAGGTCGAGGACCGACTCCCAGATCCGCGCGGCCTCCTGCCAGCCACGGTGCTCCAGAAAGCGAAGACTCGGCGCCAGGTCCTCGCGCACCCCACAGCGGGCCGACAGGGGATCGAAGGCCTGCAGGCCCGCCACCACCCGATCATAGAGTGCCCCGCCGATGCCCTGGTGTTGGCAATCAGGATGGACATAGACGTCGATCCAGAACTTCTGCGGGTGGTAGCGATGGGCCGCCTGGTCATATTCCCCGAAGCCGGCCACCCGGCCGGCCTGGAGGGCCACCCAGCGCGCGAAGCGGCAGCGGGCGTCGCGGGTGGCGTCGGCTTCCCGCAGGCCGGCGGCCCGCAGCGTGGCCACGGCCTGGCCATTGGCATCGATACAGGCGGCATTGGCGACCGCGGCGATCGCCTCATAGTCGTCCGGGGTGCAGGGCCGGATCTCGATCTCCATAGGGGCTCCTTCTTTCATTATTTTATTTCCCGCGCCGGCTAAGTCTCCGCCGGGCCCGCGCTAAAATCTTTGCGCCACATCACGATCCGGTGCGCGACCTCGAATCCGGCCGCCTGATAGAGGCCAAACGCGGCGTCGCGATAGTCGTCGGTTTCCACGGTCAGGGTGGCGGCCCCATGCGCCTGTAGGCGGCGCAGGCCCTCCAGCAACACCGCCCGGCCCAGCCCCTGCCGCCGAAAATCCGGGTGGACGCCCAGCGGCTCGACTTGCCCAACCGGGTGGCCAGCCGGTCTCCGCGGGGCGAGCCAGCAGAGACAGAACGCGGCCAGCCGGCCGTCCGGCGCGACCACGACGAGGTCCAGGTCCGGCCGGTATTCCGGCTGTTGGAGGGTGCGGGCGCGCCAGGCGGCCGTCATATTGGGGCTGCCAAAGGCCGCCTGGTGGAGCGCCGTGTACGCCGCGACCTCAGACTCGCCGGCCAGGGGCCGGATGGTGAAGCCGTCTGGCCCCGCCGGCGCGGCGAGCGGCGCACCGGCGGGGCGGACCAGGGCGACCTGGGAATACGCATCCGCGCCGGCCGTATCCTGGCGCACGAACCCGGCGCGCGCCAGGTCGCCCAGGCGGTCGGGTTGGTCGTCGCGTGCCCGGGCGAACCAGCTCGGCCGGCCGGCCGGCTGGCCCACGATCGCCGCGGCCCGCCGGCTGGCCCAGGTCAGGATCTGCGGGTGGATGCCGTAATCGCGGGCCAGGGGCGGGTAGGCGTAGTCCAGGGTCCAGAAGGGCGTGTTCAACACGGCCCAGGCCAGCAGCTGCCCGGCCCCGTCGACCCAGAGCCCGACGTTCCCCGAGTCGTCCAGCGCCCAGGAGCTGAGCCGGTAGGGTAAATCGGCCACCGCGATCAGCTCGGCCGGCCAGGTCTGCCCCAGGCCGACCATCTGCCGCAGATCCGCGGGGCCGCTATAGGGGCGCATCTTGATGATCACGAACTTGTCCTCCAGTCCCTTGTGCGCCCTGATTGTAGGTGATTCACGGGTGAGGGGGATGGGGCGCCGGGTGGAGGATGGATCGGTCCCGAGGCGTAATTGTGGGGAGATGCACCTAGCCGCGCTGGGGCGGGATCAGGCGCGGTAGGGGCGAGGCATGCCTCGCCCGCGGTGGGGAGCGGTCCTCTACAACGCCCGGCAACGTGGCGCGGGAGTCGCTGCAGACCAGCCGATCCGCGCCCCCCCACGGGCGAGGCATGCCTCGCCCCTACGCGGTTCCCGGCTCCTGGCCCCCTACCGGAGCAGATAGAGACACAGCCCCGGCGCCGCCCGCTGGCGGGCCGCCGCCCGGGCAAAATCCTGCCGAGCATCCCCTTTTTCCACCAGGTTATCCACCAGCTTATCCACCGCTTCCGCCGGCCAGGAAGGCCCGCAGCCGGTCCAGCCCGCGGGTGACGCGCTGCTGCCAGCGATCGCGCCAATGGACGTCGTCCTGCAGGCCGATGTCCCAGACCAGGTTCTGGATGCCCCGCAGCTGGGTGAGCGTGGTCAGGACGGCTTCGGGATTGGGCGGCAGGGGCCGGGCGGCCCCGTAGCCGGCCAGCAGGGCGGCGCGCAGCGCGGGAAAGCTCGGCACGTCTTCCAGCTCAAAGGTGGTGACGGCCAGGTCATAGAGGAACGGGGCATACCCGCAGTCGTCAAAGTCGAGCAGGTGGATCTGCCCGTGCTGGAACAGGTAATTCCACTGGTGCAGGTCGCTGTGGATCAGCCCGTAGGCGTCCGGGCCCTGGCCCAGCCCGTCCAGCGTGGCGGCGACGCGGTCCAGCGCGGCTTCGACCAGCGCCACGTCGCCCGGCGGGCGCACCCCGGCCAGCAGCGGCACGATAGCCGCCCGTGTAGCGGGCAGGTCGGCGATGCGCGGGCGCGTGAAGCCGGGTGGGGGCTGGAAGCCCTGCGCGTGGTCCTGCAAGCGGGCCATGAGCCGGCCCACCTGCGTCAGGTGGTGGGGCCGCAGCCGGGCCTGCACGAAGCGGCCCGGCACCCAGCGAAACAGCGCGCAGATGCGTGGCTCGGGCACGCCGGGCGCGCCGGCCAGCGTCAGCAGCGCGCCCGCGCGGGTGGGTACCGGGTCGGGGACGACCAGGTCCGTATCGCGGTGCAGCGCCTCCAGCCAGGCCAGCTCCGACTGCACCTCGGCCACGGTACTCTTGCCCGGCCGGGTGATGCGCAAGGCATAGCGGTGGCCCCCGGCGTCGGCCACCTGGAACGTCGTGTTGAAGCCGTGAACCAGCGGCGCGAGGCGCGCGCCCGGCAGATCGTACTCGGCCAGGGCCGCGGCGGCGAGGCGTTTCAGGCGGCCTACCTGCGCCCGGTGGCTCAACGCGGTAAACGATTCCATCGTGCTCCCATCAGCGGTAGAGGGGGTCGCCGGGTCAGGCATGCGCGGCGGGCGCGAGGAGCCGCGCCAGCTCATTGCCGGGGGCGCCGCCCAGGGCGGCGATAGGCGCGGGCGCATACCCGGCCGCGCGCAACGGCGCGATCACGTCCGCGTGCAGATCCGGCACCAGGGCGCGCAAGACCCGGCCGCCGGCGCTGTCCAGGGTGTAGGCGCCCAGCGCGGCCGGCACCAGGATCGTCTGCCCGGAGTGGAGCGGCACGGTGCCCCGGCCATACCCCACCGTGACCGCGCCGCCATAACCGAACAGGATATGGAAGCTGCGCTGCGCCGTATCCAGCGACAGGGTGCCCTGGACGGCGAGCGCCTGGTAGGCAAAGTAGGGGCAGGCCACCAGGTAGCGGATCGTGCCCCCCGCCGTCGCGACCTCCAGGGGCGCGCTTTGCGCAAAGCCCGGCGGCCCGGGGTGCAGCACGGCCAGTGACTTCTCAACGTGGGTTTCCCGCGGGCGGCCCCAATCGTACAGGCGGTAGGTCAGGTCGGAGTTCTCCTGGATCTCGGCCAGCAAGAGCCCCCCGCCAATGGCATGCACCGTCCCGGCCGGCACCAGCAGACTGTCGCCCGCGCGCAGCTCCAGCGTGCGCACCAGCCCGGTAATGCTGCCGTCGCCCAGGCCGCCCACAACCTCGGCCGCCGTGACCGGCCGGGCGAACCCGTGGATGACGGTGGCGCCGGGGGCCGCGTCGAGCACGTACCAGGCTTCGGTCTTGCCAAATGCGGCCTGCTCGACCGTCCGGGCATAGTGGTCGTCGGGGTGGACCTGGATCGACAGCAGGTCATTCGCGTCGATGATCTTGAACAGCAGAGGCAGATCGCGGCGCCCGCCGGCCAGCACGGTCCGGCCCAGCAGCGCCCGCGGGTGGGCGGCGACCAACTGCCCCAGCGTCTGCCCGGCCCAGGGGCCGTTGAGCACCCGGTTCGCCTGGCCCATACTCCAGCTCTCGCCGATCGGCCCATCCGGCAAGGGGACGTCCAGCACGGCAGCCAGCCGGCGCCCGCCCCAGACGCGCGCATGCAACTCCGGCTGCACCCGCAGCGGGTAAACCTCGGGTTGTGCTTCCACCATCCGATCAGCACCTCTCACGTAGTCGTCAGTCGTCAGTCGTCAGTCGTCAGTCGTCAG
>DATGEF010000331.1:0-4896 GCA_035310405.1 Chloroflexia bacterium
CGATCGTCGCGGCGAGCGCATAAACCGCGCTCAAATAATCATTTTGCAGGATGCGACTCTCGCGCGCATCCCCAGCGTCGTCGCTGCCCCCATCGAGCGGGTACGCCGGCAGGTGCGGGACGTAGACGACCATCCGATTCCGGCCGCGGCGCTTGGCCTCATACAGGGCGGTGTCGGCCAGGTGGACCAGGTACTCGGCGTCCAGCGTGTCCTGTGGAAAATGGGCGATCCCGGAACTGGCCGTCAGGATCACCAGGCCGGGCTTCGCCGGGGCCGCAGGGTCGGGATCGGCCATGCGAAAACGATGGTGGCCGACCGTGGCGATAATCCGCCCCAGCAGGGCACAACTCTGCTGGGGTGTGGCGTTATGGATAGCCAGCGCGAACTCGTCGCCCCCGTAGCGGGCGGCCAGGTCCCCGGGCCGCAACTGGGCGACGATCAGGCGCGCCACCTCGCGGATCACTTCATCGCCCGCCTGGTGCCCGTAGGCGTCGTTGTAGCTCTTGAAGAGGTCCAGGTCGAGCATCGCCACGGCAAACGGAACCAGGTTGCCCGTGCGATCGCGCTGCTCCGCCAGGAGCGGCAGCTGCTGGTAAAAGGTGCGGATATTGTAGAGGCCGGTCAAGGGGTCGGTCTCCGCATAATAACGCGTCTGATGGTAGAGTTGCGCGTTATGCACCGCGGTCGCCAGGTGCGGGGCCAGGCTTTCCATGATCTCGACATGCGCCGGAGTATAGAGATCGCGGTCGGCGGCGCCCAGGTGCCAAGCGCCCACCACGCGGCCCTCGATACGCAAGGGCACGACAAGGATCGCGCGCAGGCCGGCAGCATACAGCTGGGGCTCGGTCTGGTGGTCACAGGTCGGCGAGAGATCGTGTAAGAGCGTGGTGCCGGTTGCGACGACCTCGGCGAAGAAGCTCGCTTCCACGCGGGTGCGCGTGCCGACCGTCCAATAGTTGGCCCGCAAGGTCCCCTGGACGGCCGCCAACTCCAGCAGCGCCTCGTCGGCGGTCAGCAATTCCAGGGAGGCAAACGAGGCCGGGATCAGCGGCGCAATCCCCTCCATCGCGGCGTTGAGCACGCCTTGCAGATCGAGGCGCGAGGCGACGGCCTGGGCCACCTGGTTCACGACGGCCAGCCGGTTGCCGCGATCGCGCCACTGCTGGAGCAAGCTGGCGTTCTCCATCGCGACGGCCACGGGCCCCATCAGGGTGAAGAGCAGGCTCAGATCGTCCTCGCCCAGGCTGGCGGGGCGATCATCTTCGATGCTGATCACCCCGAGCACCCGGTCGCCGCGGGTGATCGGGCAGCATACCTGGCAGGCCAGGGTCGGAGTGGTGTAGACAAAGTCCGGGTCGTCCGCGGCCTGGCCGACCAGGGCCGGCTCCCCGGTGCGGGCCACGCGGCCGATCACGCCCTGCGTAATCGGGATCGTGGCGGCCAGGTCCCGGTAGCCATGCTGCGCAAGTAAGTGCAGGAGCGTGTCGTCGAGCAAATAGACCGCCACGTACTGGTAGCCGAACATCGCCGTCAGCCCATCGGTGACATTGCGCGCGATCGTGACCACGTCATGGCTGCTGGCCACGGTCATCGCCAGGTCCTGGATGACCGCCAGCTCCCGCACTTCGCGCCGCCCCCGGCCCGCCTGGCGCCAGGCGCGCCGCATATGCGCGATCATCACATTGCCCAGGGCGGTGGACAGGAAATAGACCGGCACCACGACGGCGAGCTGCGTTAGCAGGCGCGTGGCCGGGAGCGGATACAACAGGTAGGGCAGGCTGCTGCCCAGGGCCGCCAACCCGGCGAGCAGCAGAGCCCAGAGCGTGGGAAAGAAGGCCGCGGGCCCCACCAGAGTCAGGAAGAAGAGGGCCGCGAAGCCACTATCCGGCCCGTAGGCCAGGGCGCCGAGGCTGACGAGGGCGATGGCCAGGCAGTTCAACAAGAAGAGGCGCACCCGCTGATGCCACGCCTGGGGCCAGCGCAGCACCGCCCCGGCCACGATCAGGCCCGTGCCGGCGAGCAGAGGCGGCACCCAGAGCGCAGTGCCCGGCAGATCGCCCAGCGCCAGACGGAGCAGATATAGCGCGGTCCCGGCCAGGTAGAGCACCCCGCCCATGCGCACCCGAAAATCGCTGATCGCGTCGAACTCGGGCTCGCGAGTCAGGGGCTCCCGCCGGCCGAGCGGCGGGCGTTCGAGAGAGGCCTGCGGCCGCAAGGGGGAGAGCCCGCCGGCCCGCCGCCCCGATCGCCCGCCGGGCCGGCGGGTGATCCCGCCCACGGGCGCGCCGGCGCGGTGCCCGTTGAGTTTGTCCTCTGCCATGGCTCTCACTGGCCGGCGCTAAATCCGCGAACGCCGGAGCGGGATATTCGCCGTCAACTTATCGGTGCTGGACCCGGGCGTGATCACGACTTCGATCCCATCCTGATCAATATCGACATACTTGGAAATGACGGCGATGATATCCTCGCGGATCGCTTCCAGCACCTCCGGGGGGAGCTTGACGCGGTCTTGCACCAGCACTAATTGCAGACGCTGCTTAGCGACCGTGCCACTGGTAGGCCGGTTGCGCCGCCCAAAGAGGTTGTTGAGGAGTTCCACTACGGACCGCCCCTTCTGGCTAGCGGGCTGGCCGCCCACCGCCGGCCAGGCGCTTGAGCATGCGGTCGAGCCAGCCCCCGGCGGTGGCCAGATCCAGGAAGGGCACCTCTTCGCCCAGCAGCCGCCGGGCGATATGGATATAGGCCAGCCCGGCCCGGGAGGTCCGATCGGTGACGGCGGCTTCGCCCCGATTGGTGCTGATAACAATGCTTTCGTCGTCGGGGACGATGCCGATCAGGTCGACGGCCAGGATCTCGACGACGTCCTGCTGCGTCATCATCTCGCCGCGCCGCACCAGCTCAGGGCGGATGCGGTTGATGACCAGCCGGGGCGAGGGCAGCCCATTGGCTTCCACGAGCCCGATCACCCGGTCGGCATCCCGCACCGCGGACACCTCCGGCGTGGTGACGATGATCACGGCGTCGGCCCCGGCAATGGCATTTTTGAAGCCCTGCTCGATCCCGGCCGGGCAATCGACCAACACAAAATCGAATTCGGACTTGAGGTGATCGCAGAGCAGGCGCATCTGGGCCGGGTTGACCGCGCTCTTGTCGCGGGTCTGCGCGGCCGGGAGCAGATAGAGCTCCGGGAAGCGTTTGTCCTTGATCAGGGCCTGGCGGATCCGGCAGCGCCCTTCCACCACGTCGACAATGTCATAGACGATCCGCTTTTCCAGCCCCATCACGACATCGAGGTTGCGCAAGCCGATGTCGGCGTCGATGACCACGACTTTCCGCCCCAACTGCGCCAAGGCCGTCCCTAGATTGGCGGTCGTCGTCGTCTTGCCCACGCCGCCCTTGCCGGATGTGATCGTGATCACCCGCCCGATCTTCTGCGGCGTGAAGGGCAGTTGGCCGGGGACACTGCCCGGCGCCAGGCCGCTACCATTCGCCGGCCCGGTTCCTTCCGTGGCGGGGGCCGGCTGGTAATTCGGGCCGGAACCATTCGTCGTCATGAGCTAACCTCATCTGGCAGGGAAGACACATCAAACTCCAACGGGGCCACTGCCGCAGGGATGTGTAGCACTCCCCCATCTCCGGGCCCGGGCCCTGGATGAGTGTACTGTACATCAGATGGCCGGAGAATGCAAGCCAGGGAACCGCGCCCGCCGGGGACATAAAGCGAGGCACCCCTGGGCGGGGGTGCCTCGTGTTGGGTCGGGGCCCGATCGCGCCGGCTAGCTGCGGAGGGGAGCTACCGCCGGGGCGTGCCGGACAAGTTTCCCGGGCTGCCACGGCGTGCCCAGCATCGGCAGGAGCACCCGGTCCAGCCCGGCGTACCCGGCGACCTTCCAGGCCATAATCAGCAGGATTGCCAGCACCGCCAGGACCGGGTTGGAGCTCGTCGAGCCGGAGAGCATGAACGAGAGGTTCATCAGCATCCCGCCGGCAGCCGCGAGGCCCACCAGAGCGCCGGTGATCAGGCCCAGGCCGACCGCGATTTCACCGCAGACGATGAGTTTCGAGAACCAGACATCGGCATGGCTGTCGATCAGCATCTGCAAGAAGCCCTTCCACCAATCGTAGTTCGCCAGGCCGGCACTGCTGGCGCTGCCCACGCCGTTTTTCCAGAAGCCCAGGATGCCGGCGCTGGAGTTGAACCAACTCGGGCTGGTCGAAGCCAGGCCCGTCTTGGCGTCGATAAACGCCGACGGGATCGCCTTGTGCAGGCCAGCTTCCAGCCAGTCCCAGCCGACATAGAGGCGGATCGGCAGCCAGAGGGCGGCGGCGCGCGGGTCGGCGAACAGGAAGCGCGCCAGCGGCGGGTCCGGGATCGTCTGCGGCGGCGTGGGGCTCGTCGCCGCCGGCTCATAGCGGCTCACGGCCCGATAGGCGGCGAAGGCGGCCACCCCGCCCAGGATAATCGCCATGATCAGGCTCTGGTAATCAAACTGCCCTTTCTTGATCGTGGTCTGGGTCAGATCCGCGACCACACTGCCCATCGCATTGCCGAAAAACAGGCCCATGAGTGTCGCCACCGCGACGACAACGATCGATCCTTTGGTTTTCATTTCCTTGCTCCTTACCTTTCGTCGTACCGTGCTTCGTACCGTGCGCTTCCCGAGTGAACTTCCTGGGCCCCCGCCGGGGTGTTTCGCATTACAGGGTTATTATCCCAGCGGCGGGTGACAGGAGAGGTGGGCACTGGTAAACGCCAGGTATACATCGGTGAACAAAGGGGGCATAGGGGGGTATATTGTAGGGCAAGAGATCAGCGCTGTGCCATTCAGGCGCATCGGCCAACTGGTCACCGATCACTAGATAACATTCATAAGGATTGCTCCTTAGTGAGTCAGC
>DATGEF010000332.1:0-2584 GCA_035310405.1 Chloroflexia bacterium
AAAGCCGGCCTGGCCCCGGAAGAGGTCGATTATATCGTCGCTCACGGGACCGGCACCCCGCTCAACGATAAGGTCGAAACCCTGGCCATCAAAGATGTGTTCGGCGCCCACGCCTACCGGCTGGTTATTTCCTCCTTTAAGTCGATGACGGGCCATCTGATGGGCGCCTCGGGTGCGCTCGGGGCGATTAATGCCGCCTACGCGATCCGCGATAACCTGATGCCGCCGACGATCAATTACACGACTCCGGACCCCGATTGCGACCTGGATTATAATACCAGGGGCCTGCGGGCTCAGACGGTCAACGTCGCGATCAGCAATGCGATCGGACTCGGCGGGCACAATGCCTGTGTGGTGCTCCGCAAATGCCAGGGTCTGTGAGAGCCTGGTAGAAAGGGCGCGGTATGTACACCGATGGACGCCGGGTGGTCGCCACCGGGCTCGGGGCCATCACCCCGATCGGCCTGAGTGCGGCCGAATACTGGCGCAACCTCTGCGCCGGCGTGTCGGGCGCCGGCCTGATCACCCGCTTCGACGTCAGCAACTACCCGGTCAAAGTCGCCTGCGAAGTCAAGGACTTTGACCCGGTCCACTACATGGATGCGCGCGATGTGCGCCGGACGAGCCGCTTCGTGCATTTCGCGGTGGCCGCGGCCGCCCAGGCCCTGGCCGACGCCGAGTTCACGATCACCGACGCGAACGCCGAGATGGTGGGCGTGGCTTTCAACACCGGCGGCGGCGGCCTGGTCGACATGGCCACCGAAGTGATGGTCATGGAAAAGAAGGGCATGAGCCGGGTCAGCCCCTTCTTCGTGCCGTCGATGATCCTCAACATGGCCTCGGGCCAGGTCTCGCTCCAATTCGGCGCGAAGGGCCCGGCGATCACGTCGGTGGCCGCCTGCGCCAGCAGCATCTATTCCTTTATCGACGGCTACCACCTCATCGGCCGCGGTGAGGCGGACGTCATCATCGCCGGCGGGACGGAGGCCGGCCTGACGCCGATCGCCGTGGCCGGGCTGGGCAACATGCAGGCCCTGTCGCGAAACACGGCCCGCCCGCCCGCGGCGGTCAGCCGGCCGTTCGACGCCAAGCGGGATGGCTTTGTCTTTGGCGAAGGCGGCGGCGCCGTCATCCTGGAGTCGCTGGACCATGCCCGGGCGCGGGGCGCCCGCATCTACGCGGAGGTGCTGGGCGGGGCCCAGACCGCCGATGCCTACCATATTACGGCGCCCGCGCCGGGCGGGGCCGGGGCGGCCAATGCCATGGCCCGCGCCATCCGCTATGCCGGCCTGGCGGTGACCGATGTCGACTATATCGTGGCCCATGGCACCAGCACCCCGCTCAACGACGCGGCCGAAACCGCGGCCATCCATCGCGCCTTTGGCGACCATGCCCGCCGGCTGGCGATCAGCTCCAACAAGTCGATGGTCGGCCATTTGCTCGGCGGGGCGGGGGTCATGTCGGCCATCGCGGCGATTATGGCCATCCAGGACCAGGTGGCCCCGCCGACCATCAACTATGAATATCCCGACCCGGACTGTGATCTCGACTATGTGCCGAATACAGCGCGCCCCATGCCGATCGATGTCGCGATCATCAACGGCTTCGGTTTCGGCGGCCAAAATGGGGTCGCCGTCTTCAAGCGTTTCGCCGGCTGATCATGGACGCCCCTGCTGCCCCGGACTTCCCCGGCCCGGCCGGCCCCCCAAGCGGCGAGCGGATTTTGATCGCCACGGGCGATCCCCAGGTGATCGCCGCGGCGTCGCCGCTGCTGACGGCGACCGGGTATGAGCTCGTCGTGCTCGACAATGGGCCCGACGTGTTGCTTTACGCCGACGAGCACGCCGCCGATCTCTACCTCCTGGATCACAACCTGGCGCAGCTCGACGGGTTGCGCGTGGCCCGCCACCTGCACCAGAGCTACAACGTGCCCCGCGAGCGCGTGATCATCCTCTACCCGGCCGATGTCGCGCCCAGTTACCAGGCCGAGATCCAGGCCGGCGAGATCCTGGTCTGCCCCTTCACCGGCGTGGAGTTGATCCTCTGCGTCATGCGCCATTTGCACCCCGCGAGTCCGGAAGGCTAAAGACGCCGACCCCATCCCCGCCGCCGCTGGTCGCCTCCGGGGGCCGGTGGCCGGCACCAGAAACAGAATAGGAATACGCTATGCCCAATGCAGTGCATACCTCGACTCAATGGCAGCCCCTGGCGCCCCCGGCGCCCGGCGCCGAGCCCACCGCGGCCTGGTGGCTCCAGATCCTGGAACGCGCGCTGATCTCCCGCGCCATGGATGATCTCGAAGTCACGAAAGAGTACCGTCCCAACCCGGACCGGCCCCAGGAAGGGAAGCTCAGATTCCAATTTTCGGCCAAGGGCCACGAGATCCCACAGCTGGTGGCCGCCGCGCTGCTCAGCCATCCGCACGACGGCGCCAGCGTGTACTATCGTTCGCGCCCGTTGATGCTCGGGGTCGGCCTTTCCCCGTTTACGGCCTTTGCCAGCGTGATGCATAAGCTGGAGGGCGTCTCCGGGGGCCGCGATATCGGCGTGGTCTTCAACCACCGCCAGCCCGGCGGCGTGACCG
>DATGEF010000333.1:0-2623 GCA_035310405.1 Chloroflexia bacterium
CGGACCCGGCGCTGCTCGCGCAGCTGAATGCGCGGCCCGAAATCAGCCTGGCCGCCGGGAGCCCGCTCGCCGATCGCTATGAGCCCTTTCTGCTCAGCGGCGCCATCGCCCGGGCGCTCGGCCAGCTCCCGGCCGCCCGCACGGCGCTCGGCGCCCGGGTGGTCCACACGCAGGGCGCCGAGGCGGTCGACTGGGCCGGGGCCTTCCTGCCGCCTCCGCGCGGCAACCGCCTGGATGTGGGCAGCGATCTCGACCTGGGGGCCG
Organism: Chloroflexia bacterium; assembly: GCA_035310405.1. GTDB lineage: Bacteria > Chloroflexota > Chloroflexia > QHBQ01 > JAICKM01 > JAICKM01. The sequence goes on from DATGEF010000333.1 coordinate 265, forward strand.
TCCGCGGCTTCCACTTCAGCGAACAGGCGGGGCGGGGTCCGCCCCCGCTGACCTTCCGCTGGAGCGGGCCGCAGAGCACGATCCATCTGCAAGCGGTGGCCCCGTGGCACGAAGTAGTGGTCCGCTGGAATGGCGCGCGCCCGCCCGGCGTGGCGCCGGCCCAGGTGCAGGTGCAGGCCCGGGCGTCGACCGGCGTCCGCGCAGACACTCGCTGGACCTTGCCGGCCGCCGACACCTGGCAAGAGGCGACTCTCGTGCGGCTGCCGGAGTCCACCACGGCCGCCGACCCTGGGGGGGTCGACCTGACCGTGGCCACGAATACCTTTGTGCCCGGCGGGGCCGATCCCCGCGTCCTCGGCGTGCGCATCGATTGGGTGGAGCTGCGATGACGGCCGGGCGCCGGCTCCTGGCGGGGCGCGATTGGACGGCCTGGCTGCTGCTGGCCGCGGTGGCGCTGCTGGCGCTGCTACTCCTCGGGAAGGTCGTGGATAGCATCACAACGATGCTGGCTTTCTTCAATTGGCCCTTCCAGTTTGACGAGTCGGAGGGCATGATCGTGGCCGAGACGCTGTTGCTGGACCACGGCGTCAATATTTACGGCCCGCTGACCCCGGCGCAATTTATCGCCGCGCCCTACCCGCCGCTCTTCTATTTGCTGAACTGGCCGGTGATCCACCTAGCCGGGCCGACCTTCAAGGCGGGCCGGGCCCTGTCGCTGCTGGCTACGGCCGGAGCGGGCGGGCTGATCTACCTGATCACCCTGCGGCTGACGCGTGACGCCCTGGCCGGGCTCCTGGGCGCGCTGAGCTGGGGTGCGATCAGCCTCGTGACCTTCTGGGGGGCGCTGGTCAAGCCGGATATGCTGGCCCTGGCCTGCAGCCTGGGCGGCCTCTGGTGGATTTTGCGGACGCCGGCGGGCGGCCTGGGCCGGCTCTGGGCCGCCCTGCCGTTCTTGTGGGCCGCCTTTTACAGCAAGCAGACGGCCATCGCCGCCACCGTGGCTGTCTGTGTCTGGCTGATCCTGCGCGAGTGGCGGACGGGCCTGCTCTTCACGGCGCTCTTCGTGGCCGGGGCGGCCGGCGGCTACCTGGCGCTCAACGGGCTGACCGACGGGGGCTATTTTTACCACGAGTTCACCGTGCATGACCTGCCGTGGTTTCCCGGCCGCTACCTGGGCCGGCTCGCCGATTGGGCCACGGCCTATGGGCTGGTGATCCTGCCGGGGGTGCTCGGGGTGGGGCTCCTGCTCGGCCACGACGCCGTGGCCCTGCTGCGCGCGGCGGCGGGGCCGGGCGGGGCGCTGCGGCGGCTGGGCCGCTGGGGCACGCTGGCCGCGCCGCAGGGCGGGTTGCTGGTGGCGGGCTATCTCGGCATGAGCCTGGTGACGGCCAGCGGCGCCGGCACGCTGGGCGGCAACCACAACCACCTGCTCGACCTGACCGCGGCCTGCTGCCTCGGCCTGGCCCTGGCGGTCGCCGCCATCCGGCAGGTGCCGGGGCGGGCCTGGCGCGTGAGTGGGGCCCTGGCGGTGCTCGTCCTCTGCACCCAGGTGCCGCGACTCTACGACACGCCCCATTGGCTCGGCCATGAGCTGCGGGTGCGCACCGAGATCACCGACGGGATGCGCAATATCGCCCAGTACACCAGCAACACACCTGGCCTGGTCTACGCCACGGACCTGAGCGTGCTGCTGGCCACCGATAAGTGGCAAGCGCGCCTCTGGACGACCGATCCGTACACCCAGACCCACGCCACGTTGTATCACCGCTGGGACGAGGCGGCGTTGCTCCAGGCGATCCGTGAGCAGCGCTTCGCCCTCGTGATCCTGCCCCCCGTCAACCTGGACAGCGCCGAAGCCTTAGGCGTGCTCTCGCCCGGCCTGACGGCCGCCCTGCGCCAGGCCTACCAGCTCGACCAGCGCAACGTCGAGTATATCTACAAACCGCGGTAGGCAGTCGACAGTAGGCAGTAGGCAGTAGGCAGTGTTTACGCCCCTGTAGGACTCAAGATCCCGCGCTCTTCACCAAGTTTCGTACCCCCAGATAGAGATAAATATTAGCAAGAACACTAAAGGATTTGTCATTCTGAGAGCAGCGAAGAATCCGTTGCCCGGCGGATCGGGGCGAGACCAGCGGGCCTGTTATCCCCCCGCCCATTGTCTCCTGGCGGTCTCGACCTTTGCAGTTGCTGCGTATAAAGTCGTGGGTGCGCGCCTCAGCGGATTCTTCGCTGCGCTCAGCTTGACTTTGTACAATTTTGCTTCGACGGTTGGGCGATGAGTAAACGTAGCAAGGTCCTTAACCATAAGGGCCCCGATTATATTTTACACCACCGGTTTTATGGGGAGTGCAAAATATAA
>DATGEF010000334.1:0-3201 GCA_035310405.1 Chloroflexia bacterium
GGCGGCGGGCATGGTATGCTGAACAGACACAGACATCGCGCACCTCCAGGAAGGGTGGATAGTTGATACGCTACCTTACCAAAGGCGCGCGATGTCTGTCCAGTCCTTAAGTTCGCGCGGATGGAGCCCACTCCTACAGCCCGCGCGGGTGGCCGCCGGGAGCGCGGGCCGCCGCGAAGAAGAGCTAGCGCCTTGCCCTAGGGCCCGCAGCTCCCCGGCGGATTGACGATACTCAGGTAGACGATCTTGCTGATCTGCCCACGTGTCGCGTTGGCAAACGGCCGGAAGGTGCCGTCCACGTAGCCGCTGACCACGCTGTGGCACACCGCCGTCTGGATCACGGCATAAAAGGGCGAGCTGGCGGGCACGTCGCTGAAGGATGGCGTCGCCGGGTTGTAGAGCGCCCAGCCCGCCGCCCGCACGTCGATCTTGGAAAGTTGGCCCCGCGTCACGTTGGCGTAGGGCCGGAAGTAGGAACGAGCCTGCGGGTCGCACGGCTCGCCGGGGCCGCCGCAGCCATAGCCGCTGACAATGTGCAGCCCTGCAGCGGTCTCCACGAAGGCGAAGAAGGGGTTGGTCGGGGGTACGTCGGCGAAGGTATAGGCGCCGTCGCTCGGCGTCTGGATCGGCTTGGCGAAGCCGAGGACGACGATCTTCACCTGTTGCGAGCGCGTGGTGTTGGCGTAGGGCCGGAAGGTGCCGTCGCCATAGCCGGAGATCACACGATGGCAGGCCAGGTAGCCAACTGGGGTGTAAAAGTAGTCGGAGGGGACGACATCGGCGAAGGCGATCGCGCAGGGGCTGGTGGTCACCTGCGCGGTGGCGGTGGGGCCGCCGGGGGTTTGGGTCGGCACCGGGGGCGGTAGGGTGGCGGTGGGGCCGCCGGGGGTTTGGGTCGGCGGGGGCCGCGGGGTGGCGCTGGGCGGCGGCGTCGGGGTGCTGACCGGCGCCACACACGTGTTCAACAGCACGGTTACGCTGTTCGAGCCGGAGTTCGCGATCGCCAGGTCGAGTTTGCCGTCGCCGTTGAAATCGCCGACGGCCAGCGCGTCAGGGGCGTGGCCCACGGCGAAGTCGATCCGGGACTGGAACGTCCCGTCCCCATTCCCCAGCAGCACCGACACGCTGTTGGAACCAAAACCAAAATTGGTGGTCACCAGGTCGAGCTGGCCGTCGTTGTTCAAGTCCCGAAGAACAATCCCCCAAGGATCGCTGCCCACGGCGAAGGTTTGGGCGGGCTGGAAGAGGCCGTCCCCATTGCCGAGCAGTACCGACACGCTCGCCGCGCCATAGTTGCTCACGGCCAGGTCGGGAATGCCGTCGCCGTTGAGATCCCCGACCGCCACCGCCACGGGGGTGGTGCCCACCGGGAAATTGATCGGCGCCTGGAACGTCCCGTCCCCGTTCCCCAGCAGCACCGACACCTGGCCGATTTGGCTGTCGGCGATCACCAGGTCGGGGCGGCCATCGCGGTTGAAATCGCCCACCGCCACCGCATAGGGGCCGCCGCTCACGGGGACGCGGGTGGCCGACCCGAAGCCGCCGATGCCATCGCCCAGCCGGACCATTACCTCGGTCGCGGAATCGCTCGCCGTGACCAGGTCGGGCCAGCCATCGCTGTTGAGGTCGGCCACCGCCACGAATATGGGCTGGTTGCCCATGCTGAACGGATAGGGCGCGGTGAGTGTGCCGTCGCCATTGCCCTGCAGTATGGACACTGTACCCGCGCCCCCATTCGCGGTCACGACGTCGTCCAGGCGGTCACCAAAGAAGTCCGCGACCGCCAAGTTATGGGGGGAATTGCCCGCCGGATAACTCACGGCGTTCCCGAAAGTGCCGTTAGCGTTGCCGAGCAGCACCGACACGTTATCCGACGCGAAGTTCGCGGTCACCAGGTCGGAAATGCCGTCGCTGTTGAAGTCCCCGAGCGCGATCCCGTCGGGGCTGCCGCCCACCAGGTAGCTGTTGTTGCTGAAGCCGAGCGGGCTGCACGCGGCGGGCCCGGCGGGCCGGCCGGCGCGCGGCCCGGCGGGGCCCGCCGACGGGGCTGGGGCGGCCTGCGCGGCGTGGAGCCCCGCGAGGATACTGCCCAGTAGCAAGATCAGGACGGTGCCGGCTCCCCGGGCCGCGAGGGTGTGTTGGTTCACGATGTGGCTGCCTTTCTGGCGGGGTATGGTTGAGCGGACAGTTCTACCACCTTATTACAGAAACTCGCGGCGCGAAAGCCACGCCCCTTCAGGGGCGATGGATGAAGCGCCAGTAGGTATTACGTAGACCTTTACAGGCAGCGTAAGGTTTGGTATAATGGATACATGCGCAAGACGTTTCTCTACCGCATCTACCCCACGAAGGCCCAGGCCACGCGCCTGCGCCAAATGCTTGACGAGTGCCGCTGGACCTACAACCAGCTGTTGGCGCAACGCAAGGTCTACTGGGAAGAAGCTGGTCTGTTGGTGGGCCTCTACGACCAGCATGCCTATCTGCCGTTGCTCAAAGAAGAGCGCCCCTCGCTGACCAACGTACACAGCCAGGTCTTGCAGAATGTGGCCGTGCGTATTGACCTGGCCTTCCAGGCGTTCTTTCGCCGCGTGAAGGCGGGTGCGGAGCCCGGTTACCCGCGCTTTCGTGGCGTTGGTCGCTACGACAGCCTGACCTATCCGCAGTACGGCAACGGTGCGAAGCTGAACGGCCGGCAGTTGCAACTCTCGAAGGTCGGCAACGTCGCCGTGGTGTTGCACCGGCCCCTCGAAGGTACCCCCAAGACCGTCACTATCAAGCGCAGCAGTACCGGCAAGTGGTATGCAACGATCTCCTGCGCGTGGGAGCCGACGCCCCTGCCGCCCAACGAGCGCGCCGTGGGGATTGACGTGGGGCTGACCCACTTCGCCACTCTCTCGGACGGCGAAGAGATCGCCAATCCACGCTTCTTCCGGCAGGAAGAACGCGCCCTGGCCAAGGTGCAGCGCGCCCACGCCAAACTGGAAAAGGGCAGCCCAGCCCGGCGCAAACACCGCCCAGCCGTGGCCCGCGTGCATGAACGGACCCGGTGGCGGCGGCAGAACCACGCGCACCAGCACAGTCGGCGGATCATCAATGCCCAGCAAGTCATTGCCGTGGAGGATATTGATGCCAGCCGCCTGGTGCATAACCATTGTCTGGCGAAGAGCATTTATGATGCGGCGTGGACCGAGTTCCGCGACT
>DATGEF010000335.1:0-11576 GCA_035310405.1 Chloroflexia bacterium
CGGTGGCGGCCGGCTAGATGGCGGCGCGGGAACGAACCTCTCCCCTCGCCCCTCCCCGGCGCGGGGAGGGGAAGAGACGGCGGGCCGGCGGGGCGGCGGGGTGACCGCGGCCCGCCGCGGGTCCTGCGTTCCCCTCCCCGCGCCGGGGAGGGGTTAGGGGAGAGGTCTGCCTCCGCCCGCGGATCCGCCGCCCCGCCGGGATGCAAAATCCTGCCGAGCACCCGGCTGTTTGGGGTGCGCTGCATGGTTTTGCAGCGAGATGGCGGGGCGGCTGCGTCGTCCGCCCTTGTGCGCGCGACGGCGGTCGTGGGTTGTAGGGGCACGGCGTGCCGTGCCCTGGGCGGGCGCCCGGCCGGGGAGGGCCCCGCGCTGTATGGGGGGCCCCGCTCCCCACCGCGGCACGGCACGCCGTGCCCCTACAACTGCAAAACAATGCAGCGCACCCTCCCGAACTTACGCCGGGGCGGGAAACCACTCTAGCGCTGCTTGGATCTGGCGCCGCCAGCCTGGCACATAGCTCTGATCGGCGTCAATGGTGAAGCGGAGGCGAACCCCGGGAGCGGAGCTGATCTCAACGTCCATGCAGATATTCCCTTGCCGATCCATTTGAACTGTCAAGTCGAGGGTTGGTTCGCACAGCTGGACGCGAGTCGTCTGCTCCTGCCCGACGTGCTGATATAGATCGGCCAACCAGCGATCCAGATGGACCAGTTCATGGGAGCCGAGGCCGGTGCGCACCTGGCCATGAAATGCGCCGGCTTGCGCGATGACGAGCGTATCAATTAGATCCTGATCCCAGAGTGATTTGGCACCGGGAATCAGCCGTCGCTCTAAGATCAAGCGGAGAGACCCAAGCGTGTTCCCAAAAGTAATTTCGACCCCTGTTGTATCCAATCGCTTCCCGTCCCTTCCCAGGTCTAAGAACTCAGACCCCTTGACACGCCGGTCACCTTCCGCTTGTCCACACCGCGCCGACGACAAAGGGGCCAGCAGTCGCCGCGGACTCCTGACCCCCAACCCCCAACCCCCGACCCCTAATCGTTCAAATAGGCCTGGAGCTTGCTGCCGCCGAAGCGCTGGTGGCGCAGCTTGCGCAGGATCTTGGTCTCGATCTGGCGGATGCGCTCGCGGGTGATGCGGAACTCCTGGGCCACTTCCTCCAGCGTGCGCTGCTTGCCGTCGAGCAGCCCATAGCGCAGCTCCACGATTTTGCGCTCCCGCTCGGAGAGGTTCATCAGCACCTTGCGCACTTCCTCGCGCAATAACTGGCGCGAGGCCTCTTCGATCGGCGTGGCCACCTTATCGTCCTCGATAAAGTCACCGAGGAAGCTGTCTTCCGCGTCGTCGAGCGGCGACTCCAGCGAGACCGGCTGCTTGGCGATCTCCATGATGCGGCGCACTTTGGCGGCGGTGATGCCGAGCGCGGCGGCGAGCTCCTCTTCGGTCGGCTCGCGCTGCAAGTTCTGTTGCAGCTGGTGCGTCTCGCGGCGCAGGCGGGCGACCATCTCGCTGACGTGGACCGGCAGGCGGATCGTGCGTCCCTGGTCGCTGATCGCGCGGGTAATCGCCTGGCGGATCCACCAGGTCGCATAGGTCGAGAATTTGAAGCCGCGGCGGTAATCGAATTTATCGGCGGCACGCATGAGGCCGATATTGCCTTCCTGGATCAGGTCGAGCAGGGAGAGCCCGCGGCCGAGGTAGCGGCGGGCGATGCTGACCACCAGGCGCAGGTTGGCCTGCACCAGTTGCTGCTTGGCGGCGATGCCCCGATCGCGGACGCCGATCAGCTGTTGGATCTCGGCCCGGGCGGCGGCCGCATCCGCGGCGGGGGTGGGACCGGCGCCCCGCGGCACACCGGTGAGCGGCAGGGCAGTGCTCACCGTCGCCACCGGGATCGCGCTATGGCCAAAGGTGGAGACATGGACTGTGCTGGACGCGGCCGCGTCCGCCCAATCGGGCACGGGCGAGTGATAGCCGAGCTCTTCCAGCCGGGTATTGGCGGCGCGGCCTTCTTCCATGCGCACGGCCAGGGCGGTTTCGTCCGGCGCCTTGAGCAGGGCCGTCTTGCCGATCTCGCGCAAGTAGAGGCGGACGGGGTCGTCGACGCTCACGCCGTCCATATGCAGGGTGCGCTCGATCACCCGCTCGAGCTCTTCTTCTTCGACCCCGACCTCTTTGGCCACCGCGGCGATCTCGGCCGCCGCCGGCTCGGCGACTTCCGTGATATCGCCAGCCGCGCCGACCTCCGCCTCGGCTTCCAGGTCGTCGGGATCGTCCAGCGAGGCAGGAGGGAGCCCCCCGGCCGGGGGCGGCGCCATCTCCGCCGCCGGCGGGCCGGGCGGTTTGCGCGGCGAGTTGGGGGGATTGGGCATCAAGCACTCCTGGGGATGGGCCCGCCGCTTGCCCGGCACCCCGCGGGACCCGGCGCTACTCGACTTCGATCTCGACCCGCTGGCGCCGGTGGCGCGCGGCGTCGAGATCGTTGACGACACTGTGGCGGGCGCTGTAGTCCTTCAACGACTCGGCGGCAATATTCAGCGCGATCGCGGCCCCTTTGAGCAGGGTGCCGGTGAGGCTGGCGACCGTCAGGGTCGCTTCACGCCCGGCCGTGCGCAGGTGGGCGCGGGTCTCGGCCGGAAGCAGATCGAACGGCGCCAACAGCACTTCGCTGAGGCCGGCGATCAGGTCCGGCTCCGCCGGCAACCGCTGGGTCTCCCGGCCGGCCAGCGGCAGGCCTTCCAGGGTGACTTCCGTCGCATCGTCGCCCGTGTCGGAATCGGACTCGCTCTCGGATTTCCGGGGGAATGGGATTGGTTCGCTCATGTCGGTTTCTCCTGGGCCACTGCCCACCCCGGTGCCCACCACAGGGCTGGCGTGCGCCGGGTATCCTAACTATACCGCAAAGCCAGTAGTTTGTCCAGCCGCCTTGCCGCGCCCCGGGCTACGATTTGGCCGCCACGGGCGCATAGGGCTGGAAGGCAACGCGTAGCTCACCCCCTTCCAGTTTGGCCCCTTGCACCTGCAAGCTGGCCAGCGCCCGCGGCAGGATCAGGTTGCGCTTATAGCTGCCCACCTGGACAATGAGCTCGTCGCCGACCTGGGTCATCTCCACCGCCCCTTTTTCGGCAAAGGGCATCGGCAGGCGGAGCACATAGCCGCCGGCCTGCTTCTCGATCTCTTCGGTCTTGCCGCTGAAGAAGATGGCGCTGGGATCGCGGTCCCCATAAATGGCGGCCGCCATGCGCCCCAGCATCTCCAGGCCCACCACTTCCTGGTCGAAGAGGGGCACGTCGAGCACCGGCAGGGGGGAGAACCCCTCGACGACCAGACGGTGATACTTTTCCTGCGATTGCTTCCAGCCGGCAAAGTAGGCATCGTGGATCTCGGTCGGCAGCACCCGGTTGCAGACCACCAGGTCGGTCGCATAACCGAACAGATTCAAGTAGGTAAAGACCCGCTGCGCCTCTTTGACGACCATCTTCTCCGGGTTGAGCACGATGCGCACCGACGTCAGCGCGGGGTTGGCCAGGAGCTCATGGATGCGCTCGATTTGCTTGAGCAGGCGCTCGACCGAGTCGAAGATATTGTCCTGTGGTAGCGGCACATCGGGCATCATCACGCGGCCGACCGGCCGCAGCAGCCGGGCCATGCGGCGCTGCATCGGGAAGATTTTTCGCAGCCACCAGCGGGCGGCGTCGGGGAACGAGAGCAGGCGCAGGGTGTCCCCGGTCGGCGCGCAGTCGACCACCACCACGTCATACTGGCCGCTGTCATGGTGCTGGATGATGCGCACGAGCCCGGCCAGCTCTTCGGCGCCCGGCAGCACGGTCATCTCCTCGGCGACGACGCCTTCCATGCCCTGGGACGCCAGCAGGGTGTTCATGTAGGTCTGGAGGGTCACCCAGTGCTGGTCCATTTCATGCAGCACCTCGACCTCGTGCGCCCAGAGGTTGGGCGCGACTTCGCGGGGCTCGGGGCCGAGCCGGGTGTCGAGCGAGTCGCCGAGGCTATGGGCGGCATCCGTGCTGAGCACGACCGTCCGGTAGCCCTGCTGGGCCAGGCGCAGGGCCGTGGCCGCCGAGACGGAGGTCTTGCCGACGCCTCCTTTGCCGGTGTAGAGCAATATACGCACGTAATCATCCTTTCGGGTCGGGTGAGCAGCCGCCAATTACGACCGCATATCGATTCTACCATTGTTGCCCCGCCCCGGCAAGCGAGTAGGCAGTAGGCAGTAGGCAGACGGTTGGCGTTGTTTGGTTGTAACTCTCGCTGATCGCCCGCTTTATATACGCGATACCGGGTAAAGAGTTGCGGCTCGCTCGGCGTTGGGCAGTCAGCCGAGGAGGCCGGGCGCGAAGAGGCTGTCGATCTCGGCCGCGGTGTTGTAGAAGTGGGGCGAGACCCGCACGACCCCGCTGCGGGCCGCGACGCTGATCCGGGCGGTGGTCAACCGGGCCACCGTGTCGGCGGGCGCTTCCTCGCCGCGGGGCCGGAAGCAGATGATGCCCGAACGCTCACCCGGGAGGGGCGAGCTGACCAGGATGTGGCCGTGCGCCTGGAGGTGGGTGATCAGCCGGCCGGTGAGGTCCAGAATTTGCTGCTCGATGCGCGCCGGGCCCACCTCCAGTAACAGGTCGAGTACGGGGGCAAAGGCGACATGCGCGCTGAGATTGGGCGTCCCACCCTCGAAGCGGCGGGCGTTGGGCAGCCAGTCCTGGGCATAGTTCAGGTAGTCGTCCGCGTTGACCACGCTGCGCCAGCCGACCAGCCGCGGCCGGAGCTCGTCCAGGAGCGCCCGGCGAATATAGAGCACCCCCAGCCCCTGCGGGCCGAGCAGCCATTTATGGGTGGCCGCGGCCACGAAATCGGCGCCCCAGGCTTGCACGTCGGCCGCCAGCCCGCCGAGCCCCTGCATCGCGTCGACTAGCAGCAGCGCCCCGTGCGCGCGGCAGAGGGCGCTGAGCGCCGCAATATCCTGCCGGTAGCCGCTGTTGAACTCGACCCAGCTGACCGCGACCAGGCGGGTGCGCGCATCCATGTGCGCCACCAGGTCCTCGATCAGCACGCGCCCGTCGCGGCGGGCCACCAGGCGGGTGTCGACTCCTTCATCCTGTAAGGCCAGCCAGGGATAGATGTTCGACGGGAATTGCTCGGCGCTGGTCACGATGTTGTCGCCCGCGCGCCAGCGCAGCACGCTCGCCACCAGCGCGATCGCCACGGACGTATTGGCGACCCAGGCGATCTCGTCCGGCGCGGCGTGGATCAGGCGGGCAAATTGGGTGCGGTTCTGCTCGATCAGGGGCATATAAGCCGGCTCGCTATAGACCCCTTCGTGCGATTGCGCCTGCCAGTAGGTGGCCAGGGCCGCCGTCGCCGGCCGGCAGAGCCCGGCCACGGCCGCATGGTTCAAGTAGGTGTAGTGCTCCGTAATCGGGAAGAGGGCTCGATAAGTGTCAAGCGCGCGATCAGCGGTCAGCATGTAGCGGTTCCCCTCCGGGCGCGATCGGGAAGCGTTGGGCCAGCCAGGACTCGATCCGGGCGAGGATCCGGGGGGTATCGGGGTCCCAGAACATGGTATGCCAGACGTCGGGGAACAGGGCGAGCTCTTTGTCCGGGGCGCCGAGGAGGCGATAGAGCATGACCGAGCCCTGGAAGGGGACGACGCCGTCGCGCTTGCCGTGCAGGATCAGGGTCGGGCCGGTCCAGCGCCGGGCGGCCCCCGGCGAGCGGATGCTCATCGCCGTGACCGTCAGCATATAGCGCCCGCTGACGCTGGGCAGGACCAGGGGGTCGGCGTCATGGGCCAGCAGCCAGGCGGCGTCGCGCGAGCCGACCAGGGCGGCCCGCCAGGCGCGCATGGCCGGGCCGTTCTCGGCTGTGGTCCGCCGGGCCTGCGGGGTGCGGCGCACCACGGTGAAATGGGCCACCTGGCGGGGGTGGATCAGCAGGCCCGGGGCGACGAGCAGGAGCGCGGCCACCGTGCCCGCCGGCTGGGCAAACAGGGCAGCGTAATTGAGCGCAAAGAGGCCGCCCATGCTCTCGCCGATCAGCAGCAGCGGGCGTCCCGGGTAGCGCCGGCGCACCCAGCAGACCATCGTGTGCAGATCGAACAACATCGTGCGGCCGTTGCGCATCGCGCCCCGCTCGCCGCCGGAGCGGCCGTGGCCGCGGGCGTCCGGCGCGCAGAGGGGGACGCCGCGGGCGGCGAGGTAGGTGCCCAGGGCGTGATAGGCGGCGCCATAGTAGGCGACCCCATGGTGCAACAGCGCCACCGGCCGCCCCGCCGGCCCGCCGGCGACGGGCTCCCACACGCGGCAGGCGAGCACCGTGCCGTCGCACGCCGGCACGGCGCGGTCGATCACCCGGATCGGGGCGCCTTGGCCTTCAGCCATTCTCCATGTCCTCTCCCGGCGCCGGCACCGCGGTTTCCGCCGCTAATTCGGCCAGCCAGGCCTGTTCCTGCGGGGTCAGCGTCCGCACGGTGAGCATCTCGGGCCGCCGCTGCCATGTGCGCCGCAAAGCTTCCCGTTGGCGCCAGGCCGCCACGCGCGCGTGATGCCCGCTAACCAGCAGCGCGGGCACATCCCAGCCGCGGAAAGTCGCCGGGCGGGTGTAGTGCGGGTACTCCAGCCGCCCTGTGGCGTGCGACTCGTCGGCGGCCGAGCCCTCCGCCAGTACCCCCGGCACTAACCGGGCCACCGTATCGACGACCACCAGGGCCGCCAGCTCACCGCCCGTCAGCACATAATCGCCGATCGAGATCTCGTCCGTCACCAGGTGCTCCCGCACCCGCTCGTCGACGCCCTCATAATGGCCGCAGACCAGCACCAGCCGCGGCAGGGCCGCCAGCTCGGCGGCCACCTGCTGCGTCAACAGGCGCCCGGCCGGGCTCATCAGGATGACCGGTGGCGCGGGCGCCGGGCCGGCATCCTCCGGTGGCGCCGGGACCGGCCCCGGCGCGTCGGGGGCCACGAGCACTTCCGGCGCGCCTTCGCGGGAGCAGCGATAAAGGCCGGGCGGACCGGGCGGCAGCCCCAGGACGGCTTCGACGGCCGCGAACAAGGGCGGCGCTTTCATGACCATCCCGGCACCGCCGCCATACGGATAATCGTCGACCGTGTGGTGGCGATCATCCGTGTACTCGCGGATCTGGTGCAGGCGCACGCCCACATAGCCGGCCTGCATGCCGCGCTTGAGGATGCTGGCCCCCAGCGGCCCGGGGAACATCTCCGGGAACAGCGTCAGGATGTCGACGCGCATCGCCTGCCGCGGGCCAGCGCCCGGGCGCCCGGCCGGCTAGATATCATCGAACAGGGGGTCCAGGGGCGCGCCGGGTGCGGGCTTGCGCGCCGGGCCGGTGGGGGCGGGCCCGCTACGCCGGCCGGCCGGGGCCGGGCCGGCCAGGGGCCCGCGCGCCGGCTCGGGGCGGGCCGGCGGCGGCGGCCCGGGGTCCGCATCCGAGGCCGCCGCGTCGCCGGAGACCAGGGCATCCAGGGCTTCGGGCGCGAGATGCCCGACCTGTTGCACGCGCAGTTCTGCCTGGTCCAGCAAGCGGCCACAATAGTCCGCGAGGGCCATGCCCTGCTCGAAGCGGGACAGCGCCTCGTCCAGGCTCAGGCCGCCCGCGCTCAACTCGGCCACCGCCTCTTCGAGCCGCCGATACGCCTCTTCGTACGACAGGTTCGCCTTCGCCGCGCGGTTCACATAAGCTCCTTCGAGTAGGCAGTAGGCAGTAGGCAGTAGGCAGTACGACGCCGGGCCTGGGTTTCCTTTCCGCGGCTGGGGCGGAGATCAGTCCATTATACCACATCGCGGGTCTGGTGCTTCATACCTTCAGCGGGATGCCTAGCGGCTGATGAATGTTTCCGAATTAAATGAGGCATGGTCATAAATCAGCCGGCGGCCTTGAGAAACCGTTTGAGGCCGACATTCACGTCGAGACCCTGCTCATGGCGATACAATACGGCCAATTGATACACAAACACGGCCCCCAACGCCCAGCGCTGGGTCGCCACCAACCCCCGTGTCGGTACTTGCGCGTGCCCTCCAAAGATCCCCTTGTAATGCTCATTGAGATTTTCAATGGCGCGCGAGCGCAGTTTGTGAAACAGCCGCCGCACCTCCTTGCCCGGATCGACCTGGGGCCGTTTGCCGCGGTGCGTCGCCACCAGCCGCCAGCCCTGCAAGCGGCTGAGCGCCCGCAGCAGCGGCGTGTTGTAATGCTGGGCGCCCAGCATGTAGCCCAGTTCCACGGGCAGGTCCGCGCGGTGCCAGTACAGCAGCTTGGCTAGCTCCGTGCCGTCATCGGCATTCGCGGGCGTCAGTTCGGCCACCAGTGGGATCCAGACGTCGGCCACAACCGTCAGCAGGTGCAACTTCCAGCCGTAGACCCAGCCATGCCAGTCGCTCTTGGTCCAATGCGCTTGGGTATCAATGGAGGTGTGCGGCACTGCGCCGACTTCCCGATGTTTCTGGTGCCAGACCCCGCCTTTGGCCCGCAGCACCGTGCTATCGGCGGCGACCGCGCGACCCGCGGCGGCCCACGGCTGGATCACGGCCACCAAATGCGTCCCCAGCGCACGGATCGGGGCGGGCAGGCGCGCGGGCAAGGTGGCGAGGCGGCGTTCCCAGGTGCGGCGCGTCGGATAGCGCCCGGCCTGGGTGAGCAGGGGCCGCAAGGCCGCCATTTCGGGAGTGTTTTGCTCCAGCACCGTGAGCAGTTCATAAGGGGTATGTAAATGTTTGACGATCATGATGACCAGGGCCTTGAGAAAGAGTTGATCGCGATAGAAGGTGGGGCGGCCCCGGCGGCGGTGGGCCGGGAGTGGCGGGGGCGGCAGGCGGTCGACCAACTGCACGAGCACGATGAGCAGACTCACGGGGGCCAGATATGGTATCATAGTAGGTGCCTCCTATTGTTGAGCGTAAGCACCTACAATAATAGGGCGGTCGCCACCCGTTGGCAACCCCACCGGGCGGTTGCCTATTTATGACCATGCCTCAGCTAATTCGTTAAGTGGCCGGGCCCCCGGGCGAAGGTAGCGCATGAGCCCGGTGCCGGGCGGCCACTCCACTGTATTGATGGTTTCTAACCGGGGGACCAGGCCAGCCATGATCAACGATGATTTTCCCGATCCCGATGGGCCGATCACGGCCAGGAAGGGGTGGAGTCGTAGCAATGCAACCAGTTTCTCGATCTGATCGGTGCGACCACAAAAGTACGCTGCGTACTCTTTGCTAAACGGCCTCATTTCTGGGTAGGCAGAACGGGCGCGACGTGTCAGGCACCAGGTCGGCGGGCAAGCCAGCAATCAGGTCTTCTAATTGCTTTCGGTGCGGCCCTTTCGCCATATCGCGGGCCGTGGCAATCACCAGGCCCAATGGATCGACACCGCCGGGGAGGGACCCCCATTGCGCGCAGACTTCGACGATATTCTGGAGTTGCTCAACTCTAAAATAGCCAGAAGGTTTTGCTGTACCTCACGACTGATTCGGCTCATTCTAACAACCTACGCCCTCATCTCTCCAAACGGCTGTCTATAATCACGATTCGCCCGGGATAGCGGACCCTACAGATTCTCACAGGCCATTAGTTCCGCAAGGATCGTTTGCTGAACCTCCGGCTGGCGGGTCAGCAGGCTATGGCCCCAGGCAAATTTGTAGTTTTTGATATAGCCGTGGGCCGGATTCCGCTCTTCGTCGGCAAACCAGGCGCTGCGATGGCTCACAACGCCATCGCCCCCTTCTGGGCGGATCGCGCTTTCGGCGTACCATTCCGGCATCGCCTGCCAGGCGGTAATATTCAGCCGGTCAGCGATTTTGCTCAGGCTCAAGGGAATTTTCATGGCTGGCTGATCAGGGGCGGGGTAGGTGGTTTCTTCCCAGAGAAACTGCGGCGGCCACCCCTGCGGGAGGTAGCTGCTTAATTCATAGTGATAAATGCGGGCATCGCGCACATGCGGATACACCCCCGCGATGGCTACATAGTGAATATGTTGGTGAGAGCTCTGCGCCATCACCGCTTGTAAGCGCGGATTGGGTGGTTCTCTCCAAGCCAGCATATCAAAGTCGGCCAACTGCCTGGCCGTGAAATCATTGATCATACGGGTAATTAGGGAGGTAGCAAACCAGGCCAGTACGTGGCCTGGTAGGCCCAAAAGCCCAAACAACGCCTGAACGATCCATGCCTCCATCTGCCCCGGAATGGCGGGCAAGCGTGATCCCCAGTGGGGCGTGCCGATAGTCACCAGGGCGCGTACATTCGCGGCGGCGTGTGGATCCATCAAATAGGCGCGGCAGACCACCCCGCCCCGGCTGTGCGCCACCAGATAGACAGTATGGGATCCGTATGTTTGCAGCGCAAACGCGATGACGGCGGCGAGCTCGCGATCCGTCTCCCCGGGCAGGCCGCCGCTTGCGTCGTTTTGTTTCCAACTGAGCGTAGGGAATCCCGCTTGCTCCAGGGTTTCCCAGAGGCCAGTTGGGTGCTCCCAGGGAGCATCTACCTGGACGGTGCGAGGGATCCTGAATGGCGGACCGCGATGGAGTCCGTTTTCCGGTACCGGAAGCGGTTCCGGCGCACCACTTTGCCAGATTCGCATATCGCCCCAGATGCCATGCACCAGGATCACGGGAGTCCGCCCGCGTGGAACCCTAGTCGGGTCGGTATAAAACACCTCTAGCGTGCGTGCCTCCCCGCTAGCCAGTTGATAGGGAAGGACTTCTTGAATGCGGACGGGATCACTCATGGGGCTGGCTCCACTTGCGCAATCCACTGGCGGATATCCAGATATGCGCCGTAAGCACTGTTGATCGCAATCGTTTGGCTGATCTGCACGGCCTCTGCGTCCGAGGCCAGTTCGCTGGACCAACCTTCGACCTGTTCGTCATTAACATAGCGGAAGTACTGCACGATCCGTAGATCGACCGAAGCACCGGTCGCGCCTTGTAGGAGCTGCTTGAATGCTTCTTGTGCTTTTTGGACTTCATCGGGAAGGTCTACAAGCTCGTCTTCGGCGCTTTCCAATCCGTCTTCCGTGCGGCCAGGTAGCGCCTGTCGGGCGGTCTCAAAGGTATCCCCGATTTGTGCCGCATGCGACATCATGCTTGCATCTCGAATCAATTCCATTTCGCTGCTCCTTTGCTGTTCGATCGTAACGTCTGGCGTAAAAATTAGCGAAATCCTATAACATAGTGCCACGACCTGCCGGTTGACTAGGTACCGAGAGCCGCTTGCACCTGGCCGAGCATCGCGGCAAAAGGGATTCCTTCATTTGGATGCTCGGGATCGTCTTCATCGAACCCGTGATGCAGGGCGACCAGGCCCCAATTAATCGTGAAGCACGGGGATCCCGACGACCCGCGCTTGGTGTTCGTCCGGTATGTTATCCGCGTACTTTGCGCTCCCTGGGGCACTCGTACCACGCGATCGAACGCCACTCGTAGCGGATCGCCTGCTGGATGTTGCAGGATGAACAGCGGTTCGCCCGCTACAAATTCGTGCTCTTCAGGGGTGAGCCAGCCACGAGGGACAGTCGGCTGATCGGGCAACATCTCCTCGCCCGCTTTCTCCGCCA
>DATGEF010000336.1:0-6994 GCA_035310405.1 Chloroflexia bacterium
CCGGCCTCCGCCGCCAGGAAAGCCGCTTCGAGCACGATATTCTTGATATGGCCCCCGCTCAGCTTAAACTGGCGGGCCAGGAAAGCCAGGTCGGCCTGCGGGTCGAGCGGGGCCTCCGGCGGGAAAGTCCGGCGCCAGATCTCCAGCCGGTCGGGCTCTTCAGGCATCGGGAATTCAATGGCCCCGCGCAAGCGGCGGACGAAGGCCTCATCCATATTTTTGCGCAGGTTGGTCGCCAGGATGACGATGCCGTCGTATTCCTCCATGCGCTGGAGCAGATAGCTGATCTCCATATTGGCGTAGCGATCGTGGCTGTCCTTGACTTCGCTGCGCTTGCCGAAGATCGAGTCGGCCTCGTCGAAAAAGAGGATCGCATTACTGGTACGGCCTTCGCGGAAAATCTTCTCCAGGTTCTTCTCCGTCTCGCCGATATACTTGCTGACCATGGCCGAGAGATCGATCTTGTAGAGGTCGAGGCCGAGGTCGCTGGCCAGGACCTCGGCGCCCATCGTCTTGCCGGTGCCCGGCTGGCCGGCGAAGAGCACATTGACGCCTTTCCCGACCGAGAGCTTGCGGTCGAACCCCCAGTCCTCGAAGACCACAGGGGCGAAATGGACGCCATTACAGATCTCATGCAGCTGGGCGAGGCGGTCGGGCGGCAGCACCAGGTCGGCCCAGGTGTAGCGCGGGATGATTTTGCGCGCCATCATCCCCAGGCCCTGGCTGGAGTGGGCCCGCGCGGCGGTCACCAGGTCGCGCATAGTGAGCGCGCCCATTTCCGGGGTGGGGGTGGCGTGGGCCCGCCAGGTCGCGGCGTGTTGCGCCGTTTCCGCGGCCCCGGCGATCTGATCGCCCGTCAGGCGGAAAGCGCCGCTCAGCAAGGCGAGGTCGACGTCGGGGGCCAGCGAACTATCGCCCAGGGCGCCGTCCCAAAGCAGGCGGCGGCGCTCGTTCGTGGGGGCCGGGAACTCCAGGTCGATGACGGCCGGCCCGCCGGTGAGATGGGGCACCGCAGCCGTGTTAATATCGAACAAGGCACAGCCGGGCCAGTCGGCGAGCAGCCGCGCCAGGCCGGGCCCCAGTTCGAGCATGGTTTCTTCGCGCTTCGGCGCCAGGGCATCCGCGCCCGTCCAGAAGACCAGGCCGCCCTGCAAGCGGGCCTCGCGCAACGCCCGGTAGATCGCTTTGTTGAGGTCCCCGCCGATCGCCGCCAGGGCGGCACAGTCGACCACCAGCAAGGGCCGACCCAGGGCGGCCGCCAGCCCCTCCGCCGTGGCGCGCTTACCCTGCGCTTCCGGTCCGCGCATCCAGACGACGACGCCGCCGAGGGGCGGGGGGCCGTCGCTCGCCGCGGGGGGGGGAATCGCCAGGGTGCGGCGCACCTGGTATTCCAGCCGGGTAGCGACCTCGTCGGGCAGCGGCGCGGCGGGGCCGGGCACGAGGGCCTGGGGCTGGCTCAGCACGCGAACCGCCCCGGCCAGCGCGGGATCGGGCCGATCCGATCCGAGCAGATAGGAGGCGATCCGGCTGTCGAGGACCAGCGGCCGGCTCAGCAGAGAGGTAGCGGCCGATCCGCTGCTTTCGTCCACACTCAACAACAGGTGGCGGCGCAAGGGCGCCTCCGGCCCCAGTTGCATGCGGGCGGCCATCCGTTCCGCGAGGCCGGCACACCAGAGGGCGAGCACCAGGTCCACCGTCGCGTATTTGCGGGTAACGTCGTCCTGGACGTAGGCATAGAGGTTGGCATAGACCAGGTCGATCTCCGGCGCCAGGACTGTAAGCAGGGCCGCGCGCTCGAAAGCCCCCAGGCCAAAGAGATCGCCGAGGTGGGCCAGGCGCCCGCCCGGCTGGCCGGGGAAGACGAAATCCTCGCCCGCGCTCCGGCGCCCCGCGGGGCTCTCCAGGTTGCCGAGCCAGCGATCGACATCGCCTTCTTCGATCAAGAGCCCCCGGACGGTGGGGTCGGCAGCGGGCGCGATCGCCTGCCGCACCTGCTCCACCGCGCGATTCAGCTGCGCGTCGAGCGCCTGCAGATCCGTCAGCAATGCGGGCCAGGCGCCTGCGGCGCCCGCCGGGGCGCCGCGATCGGGCGGGGAGATCAGGGGGGACGTGAGCATCGTTATTTCTTCTTCTCGGTGCGCTGGGCGCGGCGCGCCCCGCCGCGCCGCGTGAGGCTATAGGCCAGGAGGTTCTCGGCGAACTCCACGGTGGCCCGGATGGTGGGGCGATCAAGCCCCTTATCCGGGGTGCCGCCATTCCAGGCACAGGCATAATCGACATGGCTCAGGACCAAGCCATCGGCCTCGAAGATCTGGCCTTCTTGCGCCGCGGGCGGGGGCGTGGAAAAGACGTGCTTGGCCGTCAGCAAGGCGTGATTGCGGCCGATCGGCTGCGGCTGGCGGTTGAGGGCGCCGGCCAGGGCCGCGGCGTTGCGCTTGGCGTCCCCCCCCGCCGACGCGCAGTGCTCGGCCAGCAGCACCCCGCCCCCGTCCAGAAAGGTCGTCAGCTGTTTGTGCTCCCCCTCGCTCAGCTCGGTGCCGGTATGAACCGGCATGAGCAGCAGGTCGCAGTCGAGGGGCTCATCGCCGCCGACGAAGTCCCGGCGGCGCAGGCGCCAGTTGCCGCTTTCGATGGCCGCGAGCAGCCGGGTGGGCCCGGCCAGGTGGTGCCGCAGCTTCTCGGGCACATCGCCCGGCTTCCAGACGCCCATCGTGGCCCGGGGACCGGGCCGGATGGCGGCCTGCTCACGAAAGCGCAAGTCGAGCTCGTCGGGCTTCGGCGCCGTGGCATCCCCGGCGCCGCGCACCGGCTTCTTGCCGGCGGTCAGCTGCATCCGGGCGAGCTCCACGTGCGCCTGGTCGGGCAGGCGCTCGCGCTCATAAATGGCGTAGGCCTCCAGGACGCGGCTGGGCCGCTCCTTGCCATCCTCGATCGAGATCGCCGGCTGGGTGGGGATCTCCCGGAACATGAGCACCAGGTAGACCGGGCCGGCTTCCTGCGTGTTGATCTGGTAGCGGAAAGGCTGGGCGACGATAATCAGCCGGCCTTCCGGGTCCAGGGCGACCCCCGGGCGGATCCAGACCGAGCGGTCCGGCGGATCGGCCGGCTCGACCTCCAGGCCGGAGACGATGCCCCAGCCATGCAGGGCCAGCGCGTGGGCATATTCCGCCTGCCGATGGTAGTCATGCGAGTCGCGCCACGTGTCAGCGTCGATCATCAGCCCCAGGAAAGGGTCGACCCGCTTGAGCTGTACGCGGGGCACGGCATCGTCCATAGTACCTATCTCCTCTTCGTGATAACCGTAGTGTCAGCAGCTTTCGGCTCCAGGCGAATCACGCGCAGGATATAGGCGGTTTCGACCGGCTTATCCGCGTCGAGAATGGACTGCAAGGTCTCCATATCCAGCTCTTCCGGGTGGGGGACCGCGATGGTCACGGTGAAGATGCGGGGCCGCAGCTCGCCAATGACCGTATTCAGGCCCAGGCGGGCGTCGGGGAGGAGCCGAAAGCCGTTCGTGTTTTCCATAATCAGGGGCACGCCGCCGGTGTAAATGCCGACATGCTGCTTGAGGCCGGTCGGGGTGCCGCGCATCCGGTAGATCGCGGCGGCGGCGGCGATCAGGGCGCGGCGGCGGGGTAACGGCCACTCTTCGCCTTCTTGCACATCGACCCACATGGCCATCCAATCGAGCAGCTCGGGGGGCGCGACCATGGGGTCGAAATAGTACGGCTGGTTGTCGACCATGATCGAGATCGGGTCGAGCACATCCTCGAAAATGCGCAAGAAGCGGCCGACAAACTCATCGGCCCCGTAGATGGCCGGCAAGAAGCGCAGATAGGGCGACGGGGCGATCGCCTCCGCCGCCTCGTCGTCGACCGGCGGCAAGGGGCTGTAGCCGTTCGTGGGCCGGCTGGGGGGATCGGGCACCAGCGCGGCCAGGTCCGTCATGTGGGGGCGCCGAGTCATTTGACATGCACCAGGTGATTAAAGGAGACCAGCAAGCCATTCGCGGGGCAAGGTACGGTGGCTTCCATGGGCGTGCGCGTGCCGGTCACGGTGTCGACGACGAGCAGGTCCACCGACTCGACAAACTCCACCCCGTCGATATGCTGCACCAGGGCGGTGATCTCCGATTGGAACAGATTCCGCTCCCAGGGCCAGCCGGCCCCGTCGGGGCCGCCATGCACGGGATTGATGAAGCGGTAGAGCGCGCGGGTGATTTCCTGCTCGATCTCCTCTTTCTTGGTCCGCTTGCGCGCGCCCACGGTGACCTCCACCGCGACAAAGCGATATTCGGGCTCTTCCAGCTGCACGGTCGAGGTGACCATGCGCCGGGCATTCAGGTAGGCCATGATCTCGGTGCGGGTGCGGTCGGCCAGCAGGAGCTCCGGCAGCGGGATGGGCGTGTCGGTGTGATCGGTCTGCGGCACCAGCAGCATTTTGACCACCCCCTGGCCGATCGTGACCTGTGGGAGCGTCGGGGCGACACAGCGAGCGCGGGCGATCTCGCTGCTCGCCTGTTTAGTCAGGAACTCATAATCGTCCGCGGTGATCGCCCGGGAGCGGGCGCGCAAGATCTGCGGGCCGCGGAGCATGGCCATCTCCAGGCTTTCGGCATCGACCCCGCCGATGGCCGGTGTGGCATTGGTCACGCTAGCGACATAGGGGATCGAGGACTTGAGCACGCTGACCGCGCTCTTGCCGACGTTGCCGCGGGTGCCCCCGCCGGTGCGGTAGCGAGTGAAGCGCAGCAGGCGGCCCTCTTCGGGGATCGCGCCATACTGGACTTCGCGCCCGCCCGCATCGCGGATGACCGGCCCGAAGCGCACGATCCCGCTCAGGCTATCCAGCATGTAATGGGCGTCGCCCGGCCGCGAGGCCCCGAAATTGTCGACTTCTTGCCAGGCCAGGAACGATCCATCCAGCTGTTCGACTTCCAGCACCTCGTCCGGCTGGCGGGTGAGGACCGGGGGGTGGCTCAACGGGAATTCTTGATCGGCTTTCCCACTCGAGCGCCCCAGGACCTCGTGCGCGATCACTTCGACCTGGCTGGCCGGCACGGTGCCGCCCAGCGCCTGGGCAAGCACGCGGGTGATGCGCGGCGCGGCCGAATAGGCCGGCTGGTTGGGGCGCGGCGCGGTCGCCCGCGTGCGGATCCAGAAGGCGACCCGGCCGTCGATGTCCCGCGGCTTGGCGGCAAACGGCACCTGCAGGACGATCTCCCCGGCCCGGTTGAGGCCCCAGGTCGTATCGCGCTCGACGATCATCGGCGCCCACGTCTGCGCGGCCCCGTCCCAGTACTCCCAGGAAATCGGAGGGTCCTTGGGGTTGACGCCGATGCCCTCGATCTGGCTGTCCAGCTCCAGGCGCAAGATATGCCCGCGCAGGTCTTCATGGAAGCCGTAGAAGATCGCGTCGTTGGGCTGGGGCGGGTCCTGGAAGATGCCGACGTTCAGGGCCGGGTTGCGCAAGGCCGGCATATAGTCGTGATAGGTGACCCCGTCCCGGTTGACCAGCAGCTGGGAGAGCGTCGGCACATTGATCGTCAGGTCGAAATCGGTCGCGAACCCGATCGCCTCTTGCGTCTCCGTGCGGATCGTCGCGATCTGCGTGCCGGCCGCCATCGTGACGGCGACGGGCTGCGGGCCGGTCAGATAGAAGGTGATGTCGGCGCGGGCCGGCTTCGGCGGCTCCAGCTTGACCCCCAACATCTCCAGCCATTTGACGTAGTTCCGCACCGGGACGCGGTTGATGCGGTAGAGCAGGATGTCGACCATATAGGCAAACAGCTCGATCAGGGTCACGCCCGGATCCGAGACGTTATGATCGGTCCACTCCGGGCAATACCGGGGGATCTGGCGCTTGGTCTCGTTGACCAAGTCCTGGAACCTGCGGTCGTCCAGCTTAGGGACAGGTAGTACCATGCAGTGTCACTCCGACCGGATAAGGTAGAATGGATAAACCAGGTTCCGCTCGTCATTCGTCGCGCGAATGCGATAGCGGATATTGAGGATCAACAGGTTGCGCTCGACTTCGTCGGTGGTGACGGCAACTTCCACCTCGTCGACGCGCGGCTCCCACCAGCCGATCGCCTCTTCCACATAGGACCGCACGAGGCCGGCGGTCGTCGCGTTGTTAGGGGCGAAGACGAGATCATGGATGCCGCACCCGAACTGCGGGCGCATATGGCGCTCCCCTTTGGCCGTGCTCAGGATGATGCGGATCGCTTCGTCGATGTCCGGTTCCTGGTGCGTCAGCGCAATCCCGCCACTGGGCCCGATGCGGAACGGAAAGGACCAGCCATTACCCAGGAAATCGCCATCGCTCATCGTGTGCTCCTCTAGAATCGCGCCGGATCGCGGGCCGGCTAGCCCAGGCTGATCGGTATCCCCTTGATGCTGATCGGCCCCGGCCCGGTGATGTTCACCCCGCCCGCGCCGGTAATGCCGACCCCCGCGGTGCCACTCATCGACAACTGGGCGGTCGTGCTCAGGCTCAGGCCCGCGGTGCCGCTCATCGTCATCTGGGCCGGCGTGCTCAGCTGCACGCCGGTCTGGGCGTCCACTTTGGCCTGCTGCTGGGCGCTGGCGGTCACATTCATATCGGTCGTGATGGCCACATCGCCCTGGTTGCCCTTGAGGAAGACGCCCTGGTTGCCGTCGATCGTGATCTTGCCCGTCGTCGACTGGATCAGGATATCGCTCTTGGCCTGGACGGTGATCGTATTCGGCTGGGTCGCGATCTTGATATAATTATCGCCGGTTTTGTCCTGGATGACAAACCCGCCCGGGTCCTCGGTGTCGTCGATGATGATGATATGGCCGACGCGGGTCTTGATCACCCGCCGGATCGTCGTGCTGCCGGTGACGAGCTCGGCGAGCGGCTTGGGCAGGTGGTCCGAGCCGTTCCAGACGGCGCCGAGCACGACGCCAAAGTTCGGGTCGCCATGATCGAAGGCGACCACGACTTCGTCGTTGGCCTCGGGCATGAAGGC
>DATGEF010000337.1:0-4811 GCA_035310405.1 Chloroflexia bacterium
CTACACTTGGACACTGCCCCCTCAGGACCTGGCGTATCGCTGGGGCGAGACCCCGCCCGCCCCCCGCGACGGGCTGCGCATCCGGCTCCAGCAAGTGGTGAGCTAAGGGAACCCGACGAAATAAATCATCCACGAAGGACACGAAGAAACACGAAGGAATACGGTTGGTGTGTGAGTGGCACAGGGACAGGGTAGTTCTTATGGGATATGTCTCTTAGCTCCCCTTCCCATCTCTAGCCCACCGCGTACCTGGTGGGCGGGGAACGCTTGACACCCCGCGGGCCGCTTGCTATACTCGGGGGACGCCCTGCCTTTCGCCTACCCCAACTCTCCCCCTTGAGACCCTATTCTCCGGACGGCGATCTGCCGCCGGCCCAAAAGCTGGAGGATAATATTAGTCCGGGGCCGGGGCGGGGGGCGGGACGCCCCGAGTAATCTGTGCACGATCAGGACCCGTTAAGAAGGAGTCAGCGCATGCGACGTACATATGGTGCAACTATCGCGCTCGTGGCCCTGCTGCTGCTGGGGCTGGCGACGGCCGGCAACGCGCCCGCCGCCGCCTTCCCAGCCCCGGGGGCCCCATCCGCCGGCGGGCCCGCCACGGCGACCGCCCACCCGCCGGTGCCGGACGGCACCCGCAAGCTGCCGCCGCCGCCCGGCAGCGTCCAGCCGGCGCCCGCCGATCCAAACTACCGGCCGCTCGCCTGCCTGGCCCCGGTCGGCAATGTCAGCCAGACGCCCGGCAACCAGGCCGAGAGCTTCGTGGTCATTAACCCGACCAACCCGAACAACCTGGTGGTCTTCTCCAACCTCGCCTCGGGCAACAGCATCTTCCGGGCGTACTCGCTCAACGGCGGCACGACCTGGACGCGGGGCACCGTGGCGACCAACGGGGCTTGCTGTGACGGCCAGGCCGTCTTCGACACGTTCGGCAACCTGTTCCTGGTCTACATCAACGGCGCTGTCAACCAGATCAACGTGATCCTGAGCACCGACGGCGGCGCGACCTTCAGCGCCCCGGTCACGGCCGGCACCGGCAGCGTCGATCAACCGTCGATCGCCGTCGGCAACGGCAGCGTCTGGGTGGATTGGAACCTGAGCGGGAACATGGTAGCCCGCGGCGCGCCGGTCACCGGCCTGGGCGCGTGGGGCCCGTTCGGCGCGCAGCAGACGATCCCCAGCGCGACCGGGAGCTTTGGCGGCATCGCGGTCGGCCCGGGGCCGAACGGCGGCGCGGTCATGGTCACCTACGAGAACCCGACCGGCGGGCAGGGCCCGGCGACGCTCTACGTTAACGTGGACGCTGATGGCTTGGGCGCGGGCGGCTTCGGGGCACGCATCACCGCGACGAGCACTAACGTCGGCGGCTTCGATTTCATCCCGGCGCAGTCCGGGCGCTCGATCGACGCGGAGGCGGGGCTGGTTTGGGACGCGACCGGGGGGCCGTTCAACAATCGCGTCTACCTGGTTTACACCGAGGAGCCGGTCAACGAGAGCAACGACACCGAGATCTATCTGCGCACGTCGACGGACATGGGCACGACCTGGACCGCGCCGGTGCGGGTGAACGACGATCCGTTGGGCCCGATTCGTAGCCAGTTCCTGCCGTACATCGCGCTCGACCACACGAGCGGCACGGTGGCGATCGGCTGGCATGACGCGCGCAACGACAACGGCGTGCCCGGCAGCGGGGGGACGAACACCACGCCCAACGACGACGCCGAGTACTACGCGTCGTATAGCACGGACGGCGGCGTGACCTGGGCGCCGAACACGCGCCTGAGCGGCGGGTTCTCGAATGCCGCCGACGCCGCCAACGGCGTGGATTATGGCGACTACGTGGGCACGGATGCCTACGGCGGGAAGTTCGTCGCGGTCTGGGCCGACAATGCCAATTGTGACGGCACGAACCCGGACGGCTCGCTTCATGCCTTTGACCTCTACATGAGTATCCTAAACCTCGGGGGCGGCGGCACGCCGACGGCCACACCGACGGGCACACTGCCGACGGCCAC
Organism: Chloroflexia bacterium; assembly: GCA_035310405.1. GTDB lineage: Bacteria > Chloroflexota > Chloroflexia > QHBQ01 > JAICKM01 > JAICKM01. The sequence continues at coordinate 2,016 of DATGEF010000337.1, forward strand.
CCGTACCGCCACGCCGGCCGTCACACCCTCGGCCACCCGCACCGCCACGCCCATGGTGACCAATACGGCCCTGGCCACGGTCACCCCACCGGCCACGGCCACGGCGACCGGCACCCCGCCGGCCACGGCGACCGGCACCCCGCCGGCCACGCTCACGCCGAGGGCGAGCACCCCGACGGGCACGGCCACGCCCCCCGGCATCCCGACGACGACCGCGACGCCCCCACCGCCGGTCACACTGACCCCCGGGGGCCCCCCGCCCAGCAGCACCCCGAGCAGCACGGTCGGGCCCGCAACCCACACGCCGGGGCCGAGCCCGACCCCCTGCCCGCTGAGCTTTACCGATGTCCACGCGACCGATTACTTCTACACGCCGGTGCTCTACCTGGCCTGCCACGGCGTGATCAGCGGCTACAGCAACGGCGACGGGACGGTCAGCTTCCGCCCCTATAACAATACGACGCGCTCCCAGATGGTCAAGATCGTCGTGCTCGGCTACGGCAAGCCGATCGTCACCCCGCCCGGCGGCAACAACACCTTTGCGGACGTGCTGCCGAGCAATCCCTTCTTCGCCGTGATCGAGACGGCCGCGGCCGACGCGATCGTCTCGGGCTACAACTGCGGGGGGCCGGGCGAGCCCTGTGACAGCGCCAACCGCCCGTACTTCCGGCCCTACGCCAACGTCACCCGCGGCCAGCTGAGCAAGATCGACGTCGTCGCGGCGGGCTGGGCGCTGATCAACCCGGCGACGCCGAGCTTCGAGGATGTCGTGCCCGGCACGGCGTTCTACAGCTTCGTGGAGACGGCGTACTGCCATGGGATCATCTCGGGCTACACCTGCGGCGGCGTGGGCGAGCCCTGCGACAGCACCAACCGCCCCTACTTCCGCCAATACAACCAGGCCACCCGCGGCCAGATCACCAAGATCGTTTATCTCTCGGTCACCAGCACGTCCGGCGGCTGCGCGCCCGCGGCCCGCTAGCCCAGCGGGGCCCGCCGCACAAGCGCCCGGCTGCGCTTGTGCGGCGGGCCCCATCATGCTATACTAACGCCGGCAATTTCCGACCGCCGTGCCGCCGGCATCCGCATTCTTCCCAGATTGGAGATCTCTGGTTATGACCTACACTCCGCCGCCGCCGGGTCCGCCCGATCCCGGCGCGCCGCCCAACGCCTATCCGCCGCCCGGCACCTATGCGCCGCCCGGCAGCTATGCCGGCCCGCCGGCCGCCGCCCCGCCGCGCGGCCGGCCGCGGTGGCTCCTGTGGGGGCTCGGCTGCCTGGGCCTGCTGGTGGTCGCCTGCGCGCTCTTCTTTGCCTTTACCTTCTTCCTGGCGACCGGGCTGACCCAGGCCATGGCGACCAGCGGGGATAACTTTATGAACGCCATGAAAGCCGGCAACTATGATCAGGCCTACGCCCTGAGCACCCCGGCCTTGCAGCAAAAAGTCGTCAATGCGGCCGGCCTGGAAACTATAGTGAAGTCGCGCCAGCCGACCAGCTGGAGCTGGTCGTCGCGCAATGTCAACAACAACAGCGGCCAGCTGAGCGGCAGTGTGACGTTTGTTAGCGGCACCAGCGGCACTGTCGACCTAACGCTGCAAAAGGTCGGCAACGATTGGCTGGTGGACGGGTTCCAGCTGAACCCCTAACGCGCACCGCGGTCAGCCCCTGCTGATGAGATAGCCCTGCGCACCCATCACGCAATGATCGCGACCCGCCCGCTCTCCAGATCGTAGCGCGCGCCGACGATCTGGAGTTGATCGGCTTGCACACGAGGGGCCAGGATCGGCGCGGCGGCTTTGAGTTGGCCGACGACCAGGGCGACGTTGGCGCGTACGGCGTTGTCCAAGTGGTCGCCGCGCTGGTGCCGGCTCTGGAGCACGGCCGGGGTGATGTCGGCGACCAGGCTGCCGATATGGCCGGCCACCGGGGTACCCTGGAGCACGGCGGCGAGCGTGGCCTGCACCGCCCCGCACCGCTCGTGGCCCAGCACCAACACCAGGGGGATGCCCAGCTCCTGCACGGCGAACTCGATGCTGCCCAGTACGGCGTCGTCGTTGGCGACGTTGCCGGCCACCCGGATCACGAACAGGTCGCCTAGACCCTGGTCGAAGACCAGCTCCAGGGGCACGCGCGAGTCCGAGCAGCCCAGGATGCAGGCGAACGGCTGCTGCCCGGCGGCCACCGCGAGGCGCCGCTCGGCCGTCTCGGCCGGGCGGACATAGTTGGGGCTGCTATAGCGGTGGTTGCCGGCCAGCAGCCGTTGGAGCGCCTGGCCGCTGGTCAGGGTCGTGGTCGCCCGGCCGGGCGGGGATATGTCGGGCATGGGGCCAAATTCCTCCTGCTGCCGCCCATTTTAGCAGATCCCGGCGCGCGCGGCAAAGCGCTTTGCCGCTCATTCCTCCCCGCCGGCTGAGTATAACCGCGACCCGGCCGGCCAGGCCGGGACTTTTAAGGATGTCACAAATCGCGCCCCTGTTTCGTCTAGTTTGCGTACGACCAATCATAAGCCGGAGCAAGCCGGCACTTAAGTGCAGAAGGAGCCGAGACAGGTCAAGGACCGCCCTCGCAAGAGAGCGGCATGTGGGGAAACGGCAGCCACCCGTTGACCCACATCGTAAGCTTGGACTAGACGGTTAGTAACTGAACCGGCTGCTCGTGGCAGGGCACACAACGTCGCGGACGCCACCCTAATCTGCGACCGCTTGGCCGGTCAGTGTCGAAGGGTTGTATCTACACCGCGAGGTGACTTATCGTGTTTATCCCCGTTGTCGATCAAGACCAGCTACCGTTAAT
>DATGEF010000338.1:0-4832 GCA_035310405.1 Chloroflexia bacterium
GGCCGGCCGCCACCCGGCGAAAGAAGGCCTGGTAGGCCCGATCCAGGCGATGCAACACGTCCTGCAAGGTCTGGCTGAAGACGCCCCGGTACTCGGGCCGTGCCTCCTTGACGGCGGGCAGTTCCGCCGACTGGTGGGCGAACGTCAGCGACTTCCCACTCAGCCGGTAGGCTTCCCGCCGTTCCTGGAGCGCGGCGTTGTACAACTCCCGGCAGCGCGCCAACGTTTCGAGCAGCGCGGCCTCTTGCGCGCGGTTGAGGGACAGGCGGTATTTGAATGTCTGGTGGACGAGCATCGGCGGGCCCTTTCGGACGGAGGAGGCAGCAGGGCACTAAGACGGGGGAGGGTGGCCCCGAACCGGCGTAGCCCCAGCGCCGCGGCCATCGTGGTAGTCCTGCTCCTATTATAACACACATGTTCTAGTTACACCAGACTTGGGTTAGCCATCGATCGACCTGGCCCGCCCTGACGGCGCTTCATCTACGGGGCCTTAAGGCCCGTAGATGAAGCGCTCGCAACTCTGTAATTCTTCTGTGTGGTAGGCGGGTAGCGTATGAAATTTTTCTCTACCAAAAAACTGTACATAGGCCGGCCCAAAGAAGTTGGCCCAATAGAGACCCGGCAACCCTTCTTCCAGCCGAAGACCTCCTGTATAAGAAGTCTTTCCACTCGCCACTTTTGTTAAAACTCCAATTTTCAATACCTTCGCCAAATGGTGAGGCCCCCATGCAGCCGTACTGCGCACGTCTTATGCTGCTTATCGGGGAACTGCCGACCAAAGCGGCAGCGGGAATCGGCCAACGACCTGGGCGCGTGGCGCTCCTCCCCCGCCCGCAAGGGCCGCGGCTCCCGCGCCGCAAATATGGGCCCAACCTGGACTCTGCCGGGCCGGCCGTGTATAATCGGCCAACGACCGGCGATAGCCGCGGAAGGAGCAGCCCCCCATGCCCAGCAGCAACACAGCGATCGACGCGTTTTTAGACGCGCACCTGGACAGCTATATTGCCGAGACGGCGCGCCTCTGTGCCCAGCCCAGCGTGTCCGCCCAGGGGGTCGGCATGCAGGCCTGCGCCGACCTGGTCGGCACGCTGCTGGCCGCGCACGGCCTGACCGTCACGCAGTTTCCCACGCCGGGCAACCCCATCGTCGTCGGTCGAGCCGCCGGGCGCTCGGCGCGCACGCTGCTCTTCTACAATCACTATGACGTGCAACCGGCCGAGCCGCTGGAGCTCTGGACCACGCCCCCCTTCGCGCCCGAGGTGCGCCAGGGTGCGCTCTATGCCCGCGGGGCCAAGGACGACAAGGGCGAATTGGTGGCCCGGCTGGCGGCCCTCGACGCGGTGCGCGCGGCCCACGGGGGCGGGCTCCCCTGCGGCGTCGTCTTCGTCGTCGAGGGCGAGGAGGAGATCGGCAGCCCGCATATCGCCCAGTTTGTGCAGGAGCACCGCGACCAGCTCAGCTGCCAGGGCGCGATCTGGGAGGAAGGGGGCATCGACTCGGAGGGCCGGGCCGTGATCAGCATCGGCAAGCGGGGCATCCTCTATGTCGAGCTCGCCGTCGAGACCCTGCGCCGCGACGCCCATTCGGGCGCGGCCTCGGTGCTGCCCAACGCCGCCTGGCGCCTGCTCGGGGCGCTGACCAGCCTGCGCGACCCGGCGGGCCGCATCCGCATCCCCGGCTTCTACGAATCCGCCCGGCCGCCGTCGGCCCGCGACCGTGAGCTGCTGGCCGCGCTGCCCTCGGATGAGGCCGAGATGCGCGCCGATTTTGGCGTCGACACCTTCGTCAACGGCGTCACCGGGGAGGCGTTTAAGGCGGCCGTGTTCGAGCCGACCTGTAACATCGCGGGCCTCGGCGCGGGCTACCAGGGCGCCGGCATGAAGACCGTCATCCCCGCGCGGGCCACGGCCAAAGTCGACTTCCGCCTGGTGCCCGACCAGGACCCCGACGTGATCTTCGCCCAACTGCGCCGCCACCTGGACGCCGAAGGCTTCGCCGATGTGACCGTCACGCGCCTGGGCGCCATGTGGCCGGCCATGTCCCCCGCCGACGACCCGCTCGTGGCCCTGACCGCGCGCACCGGCACGGAGGTCTACGGCCGGCCGGCGCTGCTGACGCCGCTGACCGGGGGGAGCAGCCCGGTCTATGCCTTTGCCGGCCCGCTCGGCATCCCGGTGGTCACCGCGGGCGTGGGCTACCCGGACTCGCGCACCCACGCGCCCGACGAGCATGTCCGCTTGCCCGATTTCGTGCAGGCCGCCCGCCACATCGCCCGCATCCTCGACGGCTTCGCCACGCTATAGCCCGTGGGCGTCCATCCAGGTGCTGATCCGGGCGACCAGGGCCGCGGGCCGCTGGAGCGGGATGTCGTGGATGGTGTCGGGCATGCGCTCGACCTCGATATGCGCGTGGTCGCCGAGACGGGCCAGGCTCTGCCGCCGGGTGACCTGCCACGGGTCGGCGGCATCCACGCCGGGCGGCTCGGCCACGACGACGAGCAGCGGGCAGGTGACCTGGGCCAGCAGGAGGCCGGGACGCTCGTCCCACATCGCCCGCAGGATCGCCATATGGCGGGCGCGGCTCAAGCGCGGCCGGACGGTGCCGTCCGGCTGCTCCTCCATCAGCGAGTGGAAAAAGCGGCGGCGGAACGCCGCGTCGAGGTGGCCGAGCGGGCCCTGGCCCATATAGCCGACCAGGTCGTCGAGCCGTAGGTGTGTGAGGTCGGGGGGCGCCAGCCGGGCGGCCGTGTCGTCCCAGGTGGCCCCGGGCCGCGCCTGCATGTCGACGATCCCGCCGTCGATCAGCACCGCCCCGGGACACGCCGGGGTTTGGGCGGCATAGCTCAGCGCGACGCTCGCCCCCCACGAGTGCCCGACGACGATCGGCGGGGCCAGCCCCAGCGCCTGCACCACCCCGGCCAGGTCGGCGACGATCGTCGCGTAGGCATAGCCGTCGTCGGGCTTCCCCGTGGCCCCGTGGCCGCGCTGGTCGATGGCGAGCGCATGCCCGCGCCCGCGCAGGGCCGGGGCCACGAAGTCCCAGATCTGCGCCGACGACGCCAACCCGTGCAGGAGCAGGATCGGGCGGCCGGTGCCTCCCCAATCGCGATAATGGACCGTCAGCCCGGTGGTGGGCGTCGTCAGCTGGGCGTCCAGTGGGCCGCCCGGTTCCGCAGCGTTGTGCATGGCAATACTCCTGATCCTCAGCGGCCATTATAGCATATTGCGGTGCGCGGACTCGGCATTGAACTCGCGGCGGCGGTGTAGTATAGTGATGGTATAGAGAGAGTATAGGGGATAGATTTATCCGTCAGCCCGCGTAGGCGGGCTTCGTACTCGTAGCCGCGGCTTCAGCCGCTAGGCGTCCCGCCCCAGGACCATGCCGCAGGCCGTCTAAAGGAGCCAATCATGGATACCCCGGGCCTGATCGCCTTCTTCGGGTCAGGCGAAACCTCCACCCAGGGCCGCAAGATCCACGACTACCTGATGTGCCGCCTGCCGGCCCCCGTCCGCGTCGCGATCCTGGAGACGCCCGCCGGCTTTCAACCCAACGCGGAGGGGGTCAGCCTCAAGATCCAGCAATTCCTCGAAAAAAGCCTGCAAAACTTCCAGCCCCAGGTCCAGTTGATCGCCGCCCGGCGCAAAGGGAGCGCCTATGATCCCGACGATCCGGGCCAACTGGGGGGCCTGGCGGATGCCGATTATATCTTTGCCGGGCCGGGCAGCCCCACCTATACGGCCCGGATGCTGCGTGACACCCTGGCCTGGCAGATGATCCAGGCGCGCCACCAGGCCGGCGCCGTCCTCTCCTTTGCCAGCGCCGCGGCGATCGCCATGGGGCACTGGGTGCTGCCCGTCTATGAGATCTACAAGGTGGGGGCGGACCTGGGCTGGGAGCCGGGCCTGGACCTGTTGCCCGGCCGGCCGCTCGCCATCATCCCCCATTGGAATAACGCGGAGGGCGGCGCGGGCCTGGACACCAGCCGCTGTTTTATGGGCGCCGCGCGCTTTGCGCAGCTCCAAGCCCTACTGCCGCCGGGAACGCCGGTGCTGGGGATCGACGAGCACACCGCCTGCATCGTCGACCTGGGCGCCGGCGTGGGCCGGGTCGTGGGGGCCGGCACGGTGACGATCCTGCGCGGCGAGTCCGTTGACGTCTTCGACGCGCAAGCCGCCTTCCCCCTGAGCTTGCTGCGCCAGTGACGTGAAGAACGCCCGCCTGGACCTGCTGGCCGCCGGCCTGCTGCTCATGCTGGCCCTGGCCTTCGTCGCGCCGGGGCTGGCGCCGGGGCGGGTGGGGGCGCCGGGCGATATTCCGCTGGCCGAGGCGCCGTTCCGGGGCGGGCCGGCGGGGCAGCACGCGGTCTACAACGGGCTGCTAGGCGACCTCATCTACCAGCAACTGCCCTGGCGGTTGCTGGTGCAGCGCGAGCTGGCCGCCGGGCGCTTCCCGCTCTGGAACGACGGCAGCGCGCACGGCTACCCCCTCTTCGGCAACGGCCAGAGCGCCGTGCTCTACCCGCTCAACCTGCTTTGGGTGCTGCTGCCGGTGGGCGCCGGGGCCGCCTGGATCGCCGCGCTCAAGCTGTGGCTGGCCGGCCTCGGCATGTGGGGCTTCTTGCGCCGCCGGGGCCTACACCCGGCGGCGGGCGGGCTGGCCGCCGGGGGCTGGATGTTCTGCGGGCCGCTGGTCGTCTGGCTGGGCTGGCCGCACACCAACGTGCTGGCGCTGCTGCCCTGGATTTGCTGGGCGGTGGGCCGCTGGTGCGCGGATGGGCGGCGCGCGGCGCTGCTGGCCCTGCCCGGCCTGATGGCGGTGGCCATTTTCGGCGG
>DATGEF010000339.1:0-2116 GCA_035310405.1 Chloroflexia bacterium
ATGGCCCGCCTGGGGGCCGGCCGGCTCTCCTGCACAGTCGCCGTCTCCGTGCTGGCCCTGTTGCTGCTGCTGGTGACCAGCGCCAACCTGCTGCTGCTGCGTCGGGACTCGGGCACGGCGGGCGGAGTCGGGGCGGTGGCGCCCAGCGGGACCCCCTCGGTCCAGGTGGCCGTGGGAGGGCCGCCGGCCACCCCGCCGGCGGCCCAGAACACGATCGCCGCGTTCGTCGCGCCGCCCACCCCGCCGGCAGCCCAGAACACGATCGCCGCGCTCGCCGCGCCGCCCACCCAGAGCGGGGAGGGGATCAGCAGCGCGGCCGACGCCGGCCAGGCCACGGCCGAGGCCTTCGCCCTGCAGACGGTGACCGCGATCGCGGGGCGCGGCGGGCCAGACACGGCCGCCGGCCCGGGCGCCAACCGGCAATATACCGCGGCCCTGGCGGCCGCCGATGCCGTGCTGAAGCAGGACCCCACCAATAAAGACGCTTTGCTGGCGCGCGCCCGCGCCCTGCTCGGCCTGGGCCACTATCAGGCGGCGCAGGACGCGGCCAACAGCGTCCTGGCGCAGCAAGCCGATAACCCCACGGCCCTGGCGATCCACGCCCAGGCCAGCGCCCTGCTGGGCGATACCGCGGGCGCCGCCGCCGAGTATGCCACCGCGGTGGCCCGCCATCCGCAGGATGTGACGCTGCTCCGCGCCCGGGGCGAAGATGCCCTGAGCCAGAATCAGCCGGGGCCCGCGCTCGCCGATTTCCAGAAGGCGCTGACCATTGCCCCGAACGATCCGGCCCTGCTCGTCGATCTCGGGCTGGCCTATGTCGCCTATGGCGAGAATTACCAGACTCAGCCGGATAAAGCCCTGGAGGCGTTTACTCACGCCCTGCAAGCCGACCCCCGCAACGCGGATGCCTATTATAACCGCGCCCGCGTCGTCCTCAATTTCAAGCAAGACCCCGGCCCGGCCCGGACCGACATCGAGAAAGCCATTGCCCTGGCCCCGACCCGCGCGGAATTCTACTACCTCCGCGCCCAGATCGCCGGGCAGCAAGGCCAGGACAGCGCGGAACTCGCCGATCTCGGGCAGGCCATCGCCGTCGACCCGACCAACCCGGCGACCTACGGCTGGCGGGCCGGGTACGAGTTCGACCATGGCCTGTATGACCCGGCCATCGCCGATCAGAGCCGGATCATCGATCTCGACGCGGGCAACACCGATGCGTACCTGGCGCGTAGTCGCCTCTATCTGATCCAGGGTCTGCCGCTGAAGGCCCTCGTCGATGCCAATGTCGCCATCGGCCAGCAGCCCGACACGGCTGATGGCTATCTCGCCCTCACCTGGTATTATGTCGAGCAGCGCCGGCTGCCCGAAGCGTTGGTCTGGGCCAACCGGGCCATCCAGCACGCGGATAAAGACAGCACGCCCGAGGCCCTCGCCACCCGGGGCCGGATCTATGTGCGCCTGAAGGACCTGGACTCGGCGGCCGCCGATCTGACCGCCGCCCTGGCCGCCTCGGGGGCCAACGCGACCGCCCTGCTGGGCGCGGCCGAGCTCGCGGTGGAGCGGCAGCAACCCGACGCGGCCCTGGAGGACCTGGCCAAATGGGCCAACGGGGACGAGGGCTATGGCTGGGGCTACCTCCTCCGCGCCCGCATCGAGCTGCAACGCAACGAGCTCGACCAGGCGCGCCAGGACCTGGCGGATGGCCGCCAGCGCGCGCTCTATCCGAGCGAGCGGATCGTGGCCGAGGAGCTGGCCCGCAAGCTCAAGCCGGGCCCGTAGGGCGCCCATGATTCAGCCCGACCAGCCCCGCCGCGCCGCGGGCAGGAGCAGACCCAGGAACGGACGGGAGAAGCAGGTATGGCGGATATAATCCACTGCCCGAAGTGCGGGATGGCGAATGCAGCAGACTCGCTCTATTGCGACCAGTGCTCGCTGCCGTTGCGCGGCGCGCTGGCGCCCGGCGCGCGGCCGGGCGCCTCGGCCGCCTGGTCGCCCGCATCCGTGCCCGATCCCCTGCCGCCCCCCATCAGCGCCCCCACGGCGGCCGGCGACCCCACCGCGGCCGGCGTCCCGCCCGCGGCCGGCGTCCCCGCCGCGGCTGGCGTCTCGCCCGCCC
>DATGEF010000340.1:0-12958 GCA_035310405.1 Chloroflexia bacterium
GCGCCGCTGAATGTCCCGGGCGATGTCCAGCTCGCTGCGCAAACGCTCTTGCGCGGCCAGCTCCCGGTTGGCCACCTGTAGATCGCGATTCCGCCGGCGCAAGTCCTCCAGGGTCTCGCCGAGGAGGCGGTTGGAGAGCCAGGTGATCGCCCCGATGGCCACATACAAGGGGACCATCGTGCTTAGCAGGCTGCCCATGCCGCTCGGATCGCGGGCGCGTTCCAGGGCCAGTGCCGGCACCGGGCTGAAAATGTAGTACCAGATCGCCAGGACGCTCAGGGCGACCATCAACAGGGCTACCGCCCGCCAGGTCAGAAACACGCCGGCGATGGCGATCACCAGCGCGTAGAATGCCGGCTCGGCCACCGCGATGGGTAGCTCCAGGGTGGGCAGCAACAGCCCGGGCCCCAGCGTGGTCAGCACCACCTGGGCCAGCAGCAGCCCGGTGGCCAGGCTAACGAACCCGCGGCGGTTGAGCAGCGTGATGCCGGCTTCGCCGGCGAGAACCACACTGCTAATGATCACCGCCGTCAGTTGCCCAGTGGCCAGCGAGAGGAGGGTCGAGAGGATCCCGAGTGTGATCAAGCTCACCAGCAGCCGGTTGAGCCAGCGCCCCTTGATGGCCTGTTCCGGGTCCTTCGCGTCGCACCGCAGTAACCACTCGATCATATGCGTAGTATAGCACAGATTGCTGGCCACAGGTCATCCTGCTCGGCCATGGGTACGGGGCGAATCGGGAGCAAATGATCCCGCAGGCGACGTTTCTGGCCCGGGCGGGCTACCGCGTGCTGTTGTTCGACTGGCGCGCCCATGGGGAAAGCGAAGGCACGATGACGACCTTCGGACGGCACGAAGTCGACGATCTGCGCGCCGCCCTGGATTATCTCCAGCACCGGCCCGATCTGGGTCATCCCCGGTTTGGCGGGCTCGGCGTCTCGTATGGCGCGGCCATGATGCTGCTGGGGGCCGCGCAGGACCACCGCCTGGCGGCGATCGTCGCGGACAGCATCTATATCTACCCGACCTTCGCGCACCAGTTTGAGCAGATGAATCATCAGGGCATGGACTTTGGCCCCATCCACGTCCCCGCCGCGCCGTTCGTCCAACCGATCGCCGAGCTGGCGCTGGGGGGGCACCTGGCGGATCTGGATCCCTTGAAATACGCGCCGGCCGTCAGCCCGAGTGCCCTGCTGCTGATCCACACGGCCCATGACCACTACGCCTTCACGCCGCTGAGTGGGGCGCAACAGGTGCTGGCCGCGGCCCGGGCGCCAAAAGCCCTTTGGATCTCCCCCCTGGGCGACCACGCGACCGCGGTCGAGGCCAACCCGGCCGCATACCAGCGCCAGGTCCTGGCTTTCTTCGCCACTTACCTGCCGCTCCGCTAACTGTAACGTCCGCACCGGAGGCGGGGAGCTGTACTCCCCGCCCCCAGCTCGCGACCTGCGCCAACCGTTACGGCTGGTTGTCTTCGGTCACCGTCTGGTCGATCGTGCCGTCGCTGTTGGTGTCGACGCCGACCGGGAGGGGGTCCTGGCCGTTCCAGTTGCCGAACTCGATATCGTCGGTGGCACCCGTCTGGAGATCGATCCCCTTGTGGGCGAAGGAGTGCTCGCCACTCGGATCGACTTCGGTTACCGTCAGATCGTATTTTTCCGCCTGCTTGCCGGTATCATGCAGATCCAGACGGCCGGTGGCCTCGTCGGCCGTCAGGTCGATTTCGTCCCCACTGCTCAGGTCCAAGCCGTTGACGTCAATAGCATAGCTGTGGCCGGCCTTGTCGACGGTCATTTTCAGGTCCGGTTTTTCCTCTTCGTTCGCTTTAAAGCCCACTTTCGTGCCATCGCCGGACAGCATGAGATGATCCTGGGTGCTCTGGTCGACATTCACATTATTGATTTCCGCCGAGGCGCCTTCGCCAAAGAGGGCGAAGCCGTCGGCGCCGCTGCCGCTCGCCGGCCCATCCAGCAGCACATCATAGGCCGCCCCCTCCGGCAGGTCATACGCCGGTTCCTGGGTGGCGAAGAGGGCCGAGCCGAACACGGATTCCACGTTGGCGTCCGGCATGGTGTTCACGAGTTTACCATTGTCGAAGCCGATCTCATGCCCGGCCGGATCTTTGATCAGCAGGTGGCCCGCGCCATTCAGCCAGACCTGGCGCACCTGCCCGGTTGGGGGCTTGCGCAGCGGCCAGCTCGCCGGGAGCACCTGGGGGGCGGCCAGCAGCGGCGCGAGCCCACCCGGCGCCTGCCCGCTGCCCGTCGCACTGCGGCACCAAGGGCAGACCAGCGACGCAGTGTGCGCCGAGAGGGGACTCAGCCCGATCGAGCCCGTAGTCGCGTCACCGCCCCAGGGCGCGGCATCCTCCGCCGGGTTCAGAGCGGCCAGGGCATAGGTCCAGGTGTTGGCCGTCCGGTTGATCTCGATGTATTTGTCCTGGCCCGGGTAGTTGTTGTCGTACACATGGATCCAGAAGATCCCGTTGCCCCGGTCCTCGATCGCATAGGGCGTGACCGCGTGGCCGCCCTTCCCCGCCTGGAAGAAGATCAGCGCGCCGATATCGGTCCCGCTCTTGATTTGCTCCGCCAGCAGGTCCAGGATATCGGCCGGGGTTTTCTGCTTGATGATCTGCTGCCAGGTGGCGGCCACCGGCTGCACCGCTTGCAGGGTCATGTAATAGGCGATATTGCGGCGCAGCTTGGCGTTGCCGTCGAGCGCCAGGTCGAAGGCTTTCGTGCCGTTGCCGTAGTCGGCCGGCTTCTCCTGGCCCTTGAACAGGAGCAAGCTGACGATGGAAAAGCCGTAGCAGCTGCCGCCGTTCGCCATTTTGTTCATCTGGTCCAGCCAGAGGACCGCATCCTGCACCGGCGTACATGTGTCAGCCTGGACTTGCGCGCAGACGCTGGCATCGCCGAACATCTTGCGCACGTCGTCGAGAGTCAGGTTGCCCGGCGTCTCCGGATACTTGCCGGCGTAGTTCTGGAAGCTGAAACCGTTGGCCTGGGGCCGGAATCCGAGGTCGGCCATGTACTGCGTGGTCCCCCCCGCGGTGGCGGGGGCGGTCGGGGCGCCCGCCGTATCCGTGGCCCCCGCCGCGGCGGGAGCGGTCGGGGCGCCCGCCGTATCCGTGGCTCCCGGCGTGGCGGTCTCGCCCGCCGCTGTCGCGGTCGGCGCCGCGGCCAGAGCCACGGAAGTGGCCGTCGGGGGGGCCGTGGTGGGGGCCGGGACGGGCGTGTTCGTCGGCGGGGTGCCGCCGCAGGCGGCGAGCGAGAGCATAAGCACGACGAGCAAGGCCAGCTTACCCAGGCCGCGATAGGGGTGGACCTTAATCACTAGATTGCCCTCCTTCTAATGTGTACTTCGATCACTGGATTGCCCTCCTTCTAGTGCCTTCCTACTTCTATCCTCCTACTTCTATATAGTAGCTCAACCAGCGACGAGGCTGGCGAAGCCCGGGTCGTTGCGCAGGGCTGCCAGGCTGGGCTCATCCTGAATACGGGTGCGGTACGTCGAGTCCAGGCGGATCAGATCCTTCAGGAACGTCAGCCCGACGATGACCTCGCCGCGCAAGCTGTAGAGGCAGGCGAGGCCGTAGAGGGTGGGCGGGTGGTCAGGACGCAATTCCAGCGCCCGGGTAAAGTCCTGGCGGGCCTCATCATAGCGGGTCAGCCGGGTATAGGTGAGGCCCCGCCGCTGGAGCGAGGAGACGTCGTCGACTTGCGCGGCCAGCGCGGCGGTGAAATCGGCCAGGGCGTCGTCGTAGCGCGTCAGGCGGTAGTACACCCGGCCGCGCAGGTGGAAGGCCGCGAAATCAGTGGCCCGCAGGGTTAAAATGCGGGCGAGATCCGCCAGCGCTTCGTCGTACTGCTCCAGGTAATAGTAGACCTCGGCGCGGTCGTGCAGGGTCTCCGGGTGATCCGCACGCAAGGTCAGCGACTGGGTGTAATCGGCCAGGGCCTCGGCATAGCGCTGCAGCCGCACCAGGGTGAGGCCGCGGTTGTGGAAGGTATCCGCCTGGTCGGGCTGGAGCTGGAGCACCCGGGTATAATCGGCCAGCGCCGCGTCATACTGCCCCAGCTCTTCGAGCACGGCGCCCCGGTTGTTGAGCGCGGGAACATAGTCGGGCTGGAGCGCCAGCACCTGGTTGAAATCGGCCAGGGCCTCGGCGAAACGGCCCAGCCGATAGTAGGTGGCGCCGCGGTTATAATACGCCCGCCCCACCGCCGGCCGTAAGGCGATCGAGCGCGTGAAGTCGTCAAGCGCTTCCTGGTTCCGCCCGAGGTTGTGCAGGGTCAGCCCGCGGTTATTGAGCGCCCGCGGGTCGTCGGGCTGCACGGCCAGGGCCGCGGTGAAGTCGGCGAGCGCCGCATCCAGGGTGCCCAGGTGACGATAGGTACAGGCGCGATTGTACAGGGTGCGGCCGTGCAGCGGCCACAGGGCCAACGACTCGTTATAATCGGCCAGCGCCTCCGGGTAGCGCCCCAGGCCTTTGTAGGTGGCGCCCCGGTTCGTCAAGGTGGCCGCCCGCTTGCGCTGGAGCACCGGGTCCGTGGGCTGGGCCGGCTGGGTCGCGAGCGAGGCCGTGAAATCGGCGAGCGCATCCGCCCGGTGGTCCTGGCCCATGTAATAGTACGCGGTGCCCCGGTTGTACAGGGCGTCGGCCGGGTCTTTGGGACGCACCGCCAGGGCCGCGGTGAAGTCGGCGGCGGCGTCGGCATACCGCCGCAGGCGGCGATAGGTCGCGCCGCGGTTATTGAGCGCATTATAGCTCGCCGGCTGCTGCGCCAGCACCTGCTGATAATCGGCCAGGGCCTCGTCATAGCGTCGCATGCGCCGGTAGGTATTGGCCCGGTTGAGCAGCGCCCGGGCGTTGCCCGGACGGATCTCCAGCGATCGCGAAAAGTCGGCCAGGGCCCAGTCGAAGCGCTTCAAGTGGCTGTAGACGATGCCGCGGTTGTTGAGCACCGTCGGGTCGTCGTGCCGGGCATGCAGGGCGTGGAAGAAATTGGCGAGGGCCTCGCCATACAAGCCCATCCGGAGACACGTGATGCCGCGGTTGGTGAGCACGGCCGGATCGTCGGGGCTGAGGGCCAGGGCGCTGTTGAAATCGGCGAGGGCGTCACTGTATTTGCCCAGGCGACTGTACGCCGCCGCGCGGAAATTAAAGATGACCACCGCGGCATGGCCCGGCAGGATGGCCAGGGCGGTGGTATATTCAGCGATCGCCTCTTCGTAGCGCCGTTTGTAGGCGTAGACCAGGCCGCGCCCCACGTGGGCGATCACCACAACATCGATCGGCAGGGAGATACCCTGGTCCGCCAGGCCGACGATCGCATCGCCGACCAGCAGGGCGTCATCATAGCGGCCCAGCAGAATGTAGGCCCGGCCGTATTCGTTCAGCAGATCGCCCGGCTCGGCGACCGAGCGCAAGGTCGCCAGGGCCGCCGACACCGCGGGATCATCCAGCACGCTACCCACAGAAGGAGTATCGGCCGACAGCAGCAATTGGGGGTTGGCCGCGAAGCGGCTCAGTAGCTGGCCGGCGAGCTGGGCGCCCGCCGGAGTCGGGATGCTGGCCAGCCGCCCCACTAACCGGGCGAACCGGCTATGGGGGGCCTCGGAGGCGCACAACACGGCCACCACCCCGGCCGCGACCACCTGGTGATCAGTCCGCCAGGTGCCCTGGCACTCGCCGCGCAGATACGCCCGCGCCATCGCGGTCGGCTCGCATTTGTCCCCGGCACAGTCACACAATAAGGAGTCCACGTCCGCCGCGCGCAGCCCGGTCAGCGCCGGCAAGGCCAGTTGCGGGACGTAGGCGCCCCAGTCCCGGCAGATCGCGATCCAGTAATAGATCTGCATGAAAGGCTCCCACTTCGTGGGATCTTCCTGCGTCGGGTCGCGGCCGTTGTTCACCTCCTGCAAGCGGCGCCCGACATAGGCCGGCATCCCACCCGCCGTCGTCAGGTTGATCACGGCGAGGAGCAAGGAGCGGTCGACCCCATCCGGCGCCCCGATATAGGGAGCCAGGATCGTCTTGGCGTCGGGCTGCAGGGTGCCGTAGGTGCGGACCTTGTCGACCAGCTTCTCGGCCTCCCGCTCGCTGAGGCCGGCCAGCACAATCGGATCATAGTTCGGCGCCGACGGCGACGCCGTCGGCGCCACGGGCAGCGCGGGGGCCGGCCGCGGCGCGTTCCGGGGCAGGTCCGTCGGCCGGGCGCCGGCCAGGATCGTAAGGTTGGGGATCGGGCGCGAGCTGAGCCGGTTCAGGAGCTCACTATGGAAGCGATAGGCATTATCTAACACCAGGTAGACACGCCGGCCCGGGCGGCCCGGCGTGCCGGTGCCGATCTCCTGGCAGAGAGCTTCCAGGGCATCGCCGTCCAGCGCCGGCCCCTCTTTGGTTGGGGGCCCCTCTTTGGCCGGGGCCAGCACATACCGCCCGTCCAGGGCCGCCAATTCGTACTGGAGGCGCAGCAGCAAAATCGATTTCCCATAGGCGGGCGCCGAGGTGATCAGCTGGAAGCGCATCCCTGGCTGATCTTCGACCAGCCCGATCGCGCGGCGCAAGGGATCGATCACGTCGCGGCGCATATCCTGGCTGGCGACGATCTGCCAGAATAATTGCTGGCCGGGGCGATCGTACAGCGAGACGGCCCCCGGATGGGCCGCGCGGGCCCAGGCCCCGGCGAAGGCCGCCCCATCGAAGACGGTGCAGCCCGCGCGGATCGTCGTCCCGGCGACCGCCGGATCCACCTGATTGAGCACCACATCGCCCGTGCCGCCGGAGCGCGCCGGGGGCGGTAGCTGCTGGTCGTAGAAGAGGCGATCGTTGATATAGGTGTATAAGCGGGCGGCCGTCACCAGCCCGCTATCCAGGTCGGCGGCTTTGCCGGCCCAGCCTTCCAGGGCATAGTAGGTGGCCACGCCATGCCCGAGGGCGACCAACTCCCGGGCCGCGACATTGCCCGGGCAGGCCGCGATCAGCGCCCGGCAGCGGGTGTCGGCGGCCGCCGGCGCATTGTCGTCCGACGCGATCGCATCGCCGCGGGGGGTGCCGTCGTCCTTCTGCGCGAGCTGGGTCCGCCATTGCGCGGCATCCGCGCTCCAGTCGGTCGTAGCGGAGATGGCCGCGGCCGTGCCGGCATAGCAACAATCGAAGAGGGCGAACGCATTCTGGGCCAGGAAGCGGCTCTCGAAAGCCTGCGCCAGGTCGACCAGGGCGATCGCGGGCAACGGCACGACGTCGGGCTTGAAATCGAACGGCGCGAAGTAGACCCGGCCCTGATCCAGCGCGCCGTTGCCGTGCAGCCCGTGTCCCGAGAGATAGAGCACACACAGCTCGGCCGGCAGCGCGGCGGTCGCCTTGAGGGCATCGCCGATGGCCTGGCCGGTGGCCTGCACCCCCAACAGGGAAGTCACCTGAAAGCCCTGCGCCTGCAACAGAGCCGTCATGGCTGCGGCATCGGCCTCGGCAAAATGCAGCTCGGGGATGCGCGGGTCCGCGCCTTTATAATTGATGCCGATACAGAGGGCAATTTTGGCGGCAGAATCAGGCATGCGTGGTATCTCCAGGTGGAACAAGCGGAGTCGACGGCGGCGCGGAGGCGGCAGGGAAGCAAGGACGCCGGCACAGGACGCTGGTCTCATTATAGACAGCCCGGCGGTGAGCGTCAAGCAGTAGACAGGCCTATTCTTGCGCTATAATACCTGAGCGGACTACGGGCCGCGATCCGCGGCCGGGGGCCGCACGTAGGTGTAGAAGAGGAGGGTGCCCAGGGGATTGCGCACCTCGCCTGGAGTGCCATCTGGATACATGCCGGCGACCAGCGCGCGATATTGGGCCGTGTCGAGAAAGAAGATGAAGGCCAGCCCCGCGCCGGGGGCCGGCGGCGGGAGGCCGGTGGGCGGGTCGGGCACGGCGGCCCAGGTCTGGCCGGTGACCAGATAGCGAGTCGTTTCGGGATCGTAAGGCTGGGCGGTGCGGCCCACCGTATAGACGTGGTACATGGGGCCGAGCGCGGCCTGCCAGCGACTCTGCGCCGCCTGCAGCTCGTAGGACGTCTGCGGGGCGCGCAACTGCGGGGCCAGCAAGCGCACGTCGGCATAGTAACGGTGGAAATAGAAGTCGACGTTGAGCAGGCCCAGCAGCACCAGCCCCAGCAGCAGGACGATCTGCCGGCCGCGCCAGGAAGAAAGGCTATTCCGCCCTCCGCCCTCGGCATCCCGCCCTGGATCCAGCCAGGCGCCGAGGGGGACGGCGAGGCAGGCGTAGAAGGCCGGGAAGCCGGGGGTCCAGTGGGCCAGGAAGGGGGGCGGACTGTAGAGGACCAGCACCCCGCCGACCAGGAGCACCGCGGTGCCAGCCAGGAGAACGAGGAAGGCGGCCGGGTGGCGCCAATGCCAGATCAGCAGCGCCAGGCCCAGGGGCAGCAACGCCGCCTCGGCGGGCAAGAGCAGCGGGGCGAAGTAGACCAGATCTTGCGACGGATGGGTGCTGAAGCCGAGGAGGGTTTCGCCGAGCAAGGGCCCGAGGGTCGTGGCCATCGCCTGCAGATCGGCCAGGCTGGTGGGCAGATGGTTCCAGGTCAGGGATTGGCTGGCGCGACCAAAGTAGAGCGTGGGATGGAGCAGGTAATACGCCAGCAGCGGCCCAAAGGCCGTCCCGTAGCCCAGGGCCAGCAGACCGAGGTGGCCCAGGTACGCCCGGGCTTGCCGGAAATGGACGATCAGCAAGTAGCCGGCGAAGGCCAGCAACACGAAGGGTAACAGACGGGTACCATAGTAGCCATATTCGCTGAAGCCGCCGGCCAGGCCGGCGAGCGCCCAATCGAGCGGCCGGCGCCCACGCAGTCCCCGCAACAGGAAAAAAAAGCAGGTCGCCCAGAAAAACTGGGGGACGATGTTGTTGAGCGCGACTCGGCTATAGCCGAGGTCGGCGGCGCTGCAGGCCAGGATGGCGGTGCCGGACAGGGCGGCAGGGCGGCCCCAGGCATCGCGCACCAGGCCGTAGAAGGGGACGACCGTAGCCGCCCCGAAGAGGGCCGGCAGGAGCCGGACGGCCGCCAGGGCGGGCCCGCTCAGCTTGAGGGCCAGGGCGACGCCGAAAAACCAGAGCGCGGGCAGGTCGATCCCGGACCAGAGAGTGCTGAAGATCGACGGCGCCGGCCCCTGCAGGTAGGCCTGGGTGGCGATCTGCCCGGTCATAATTTCGTCGGGATAGATATTGAAGGGCACGGCGGCCAGATCCCAGACGCGCAGGCTCAGGGCCAACCCAACCAGGACGGCGAAGACGACTCGCTCCCAACCAGGCCAGGGCAGGGCCGGCGCGGGGGGGACAGGCGGGACACGCGGCCAGGCGCTAGCCGCGGCCACCAGCCCGCCGCTGCCCAGCAGCCAGAGCAGGCCAGCGAGGCCGAAGGGCTCGCCCGGCTGCACGAGAAACGCGACATCGGCCAGCGCGGCGAGGAGGCCAGCTAGCGCGATCCCGGCCAGACAGCAGGCGTGCCGGCGGCCCAGGCGCGCCGGCGGCCGCGCGGGCACGCCGGCCGGCCACACGGGCCGCGGCAGCACCGGGCGCCCGGTGAGGACGGCGAGCACCCCGGCCCCGCCCAGTAGCCCGGCGCCCCAGAGGCGCGCCGGCTCCAGACCCAGCAGTAGCGTGCCGGCCAACGCCAGCGCCCAGGCGATCGGCCCCCACCAGAAACCCAGGTTGGCCCGGCGGCGAGGCGGCCCGGCCCGCCGGGGGGCCGAGTCCGGGGTCCAGGGCTGCAAGGGGCCGCGCGGGGGGGCGTGGTTGGTCAGCACGGCTAGAGTATAGCATACTTGCGAGCACCCGGCCTGGGCTCAGGCCGGCAGGTCGCCCAGCGCTTCCAGCCGGGCCAGCACCTGCCGGCGCCACTGCTGATCCTGTGGCCCAGCGAGCGGGCGGACCGTGCCTCCGCCGAGCACCCGGATGCGGCCGCGCGGCGGCGGGGGCGGCTCGATAGGGGTCGGGCGGGGGGTCGCGAGCGGGAGCGGCAGAGTCTTGGGCATTGGGGAGATCCTCCGGCGATAGGGAGTCAATAAGTCCGAGGCGGCAGACGCCTTCTCCCCCTCTATCCGGCCGCCCCCGCCGGATGCGGAAAGCCAATTGCGGGCACGCCAATTGCTTGATCGATTGCCGGCCTCAGACGAAGGCACGGCACGGCAACAGACCCGGCGGCCACTGTTCCCGCCCCGGCCGGAGATTCGATAGGCCGTAGGCCTGTGGTATGTTAGGCCTATATCAGGTTTATGTTATGTAAAGGAGAGCGGAGATGGCAGATCAGTTGGCACAGGACGCGGACAAGGCCAAGCAGGATGCGGCCGCGGGGCTGCACACGGCTGAGCAGGATGTGGCGCACGCCGCCGCGACGACGCAGCACGAGGCGGCGGCCGCCGGGCAAGCGGTGCAAGACGAGGCGCACCAGATGGGGCAGGCCGCCGGGCAAGAACTGCACCAGGCCGAGGGTGGCCTGGCGCACGGCCTCCATGCCCTGGAGCACGGCGCCGAAAGCCTCGGTCACAAGCTCAAAGAAGGCGCCGAACACCTGGAGCACGGCGCCGTCGACCTCGGCCACAAGATCAAAGACAGCGCCGAGCACCTGATCGACCGCGGTAAAGCCGACGACCCGCCACCTAGCCAGTAGCTGATGAAGTTACTGCTCCTGGGCGGCACCGGGTTCCTCGGCATCCACATTGTCGAGACAGCCCTGGCGCGGGGCCACATAGTCACGCTCTTTAACCGCGGCCAGCGCAATCCGGCCCTGTTTCCCCAGCTGGAGCGATTGCGCGGCGACCGTACCGGCGACCTGTCGGCCCTCGACGGCCGGCAGTGGGACGCCGCGATCGATACCAGTGGCTATTTCCCGCGCATCGTCCGCGCCGCGGCCACGCGGCTGGCCGGCGCGGTGGACCACTACACCTTCATCTCCAGCCTGTCGGCGTATGCGTCGTTCCGCGAGCCGCAGATGGACGAAAGTGCCCCGTTGGGCACGCTGGCCGATCCCAACGTCGAAGAGATCACCGGCGAGACCTATGGGCCGTTGAAGGCCCTCTGTGAACAGGCCGCGGCCGAGGCCTTGCCTGGGCGGGTGCTGGTCGTGCGGCCCGGCCTGATCGTCGGGCCGCACGACCCAACCGATCGCTTCACCTACTGGCCCCACCGGCTGGCCCGGGGCGGCGAAGTCCTGGCGCCCGGCCGGCCGGCCCACCGGGTCCAGTTTATCGACGCGCGCGACCTGGCCGGCTGGATTGTCCAAATGGCCGAGGTCCGGCAGACCGGAGCCTACAATGCGACCGGCCCCGCCACCCCGCTGACCCTGGGCCAGCTCCTGGAAACCTGCCGCACGGTCGCGGGGAATGCCGCCCCGCTGACCTGGGTCGACGAGCAATTTCTACTGGATGCAGGGGCCAAGCCCTGGATCGAACTGCCCCTCTGGGTGCCTGAGGGGGACCCGGACAACGCCGGGTTCGACTCGGTGAGCGCAGCCCGAGCCATCGCGGCCGGGCTCACTTTCCGGCCCCTGGCCGACACCGTCCACGCGACGCTGGCCTGGGAGACCACGCGCCCGCCCGGCCACGAATGGCGGGCGGGCCTGACCGCGGATCGGGAGCGCGAATTACTGCACGCCTGGCACACCCGGCCACAGTAGGCGTCGCGGCCGGCCCGGGGACGGCGGTAACCGCGCGCGGGGACTAGCGCCCGGCCCCGCCCGCCGGTCCCGGGCCGCCCACCGGCTGCCCGGGGTTCCCGAGGTCGCTATTGGCGACATCTTCGCTGTCCGGGTCCGCCGGCTGATCCAGGCGGGTCCGGGTGTAGTCCGTGCGCCCGGCCGGGATCGGCGCCTCGCCAGATTCCCAGGTGCTCATGTCGACGGTCGGCTCGTAATCGCGTGCCGGCCGGTCTGCCGGCTTATTGGCCGTGTCCATAAAAAACATACTCCTTTGATGCTGTATGGGACGAATTGAGTTGATCCATTAGGGCGGGCCCGGAGTGGGCTGGTCGCCTCTTATTATAGCAGGTTCCGGCGGGCGCGGCTAGCCAACCGGCGACGGCTGTGCGATAATGGGCCATGGCTAAACCGTATGCATACGACGCGATCGTCGTGGGAGCGGGGCCGAACGGGCTGGCCGCAGCGGTGGTGCTGGCGCAAGCCGGGCGCTCCGTGCTGGTGCGCGAGGCGGCGCCCACCGTCGGCGGCGGCACGCGCACGGCGGAGCTCACCCAGCCCGGCTTCCGGCACGATGTCTGCTCCGCCGTGCATCCCCTCGGGCTGGGCTCACCCTTCTTCCAGACTCTGCCCCTGGCCGTGCATGGGCTGGCCTGGATCCACCCGGCCGCCCCGCTGGCCCATCCCTTCGACGACGGCCCGGCCGCCGTACTCGAGCGGTCTATTGTGGCGACCGGGGCCACGCTGGGGCGCGACGCGGCCGCCTATCGGCGGCTGGTGATCCCCCTGGTTTATGACTGGGACCGGCTGGTGGATGGCTTGCTGGGCCCCTTCCGCCTGCCCCGCCACCCGCTGGCCCTGGCCTGTTTCGGGTGGCTGGGGCTCCAACCGGCCGCGGGCCTCGCGCACCGGCAGTTTCGGGACGCTCGGACGCGGGGCTTCTTCGCCGGGATGGCGGCGCACTCGATGCTGCCGCTGGAGGCCCGCCCCTCCGCCGCGGTCGGGCTCGTCCTGGCGGTCACGGGGCATGTGGCCGGCTGGCCCGTAGCCCAGGGGGGCTCACAGGCCATCGCCGACGCACTGGCGAGCTATCTGCGCACACTGGGCGGCGCCATCGTCACGGACGCACCGGTCAGGACCCTGGCCGACCTACCGCCCGCGCGGGCGATCTTCTGCGACGTGAGCCCGCGCCAGTTGCTGCGCCTGGCCGGCGACCGGCTGCCGGCGGGTTACCGGCGCACCCTGGAGCACTACCGCTATGGCCC
>DATGEF010000341.1:0-14443 GCA_035310405.1 Chloroflexia bacterium
TGACCTACCAGGCGGCGCGGCTGCTCCAGGCGGCCGGCTGGCCGGTCGGCTATTACGAAGATTTCCCCTACGCCGCCCGGCCGGATGCCGCGGCCCAGCGCTTCACCGAGCTGGGCGTGACACCGGCAGTTACCGGGGCTACAGTCACGCCACACCCGGCGACGCCGGTCTACTGCGCGATTGACGCCACGATGGGCCCCAAGATCGCGGCGATCGCCGCCTACGCTTCGCAGATCAGCAGCCTCTTTCCCAGCCTGGCGGCGATGCCGGACGCCGTACGGGACTACGCGGCCGCCGTTGCCGCTACGTGGCCCGCGGCAACGGCGGCCGCCCGGCCCGCCTATGCCGAACGCTACTGGCGGCTGCCCTAGCTTGTAGACGGGGCGGCCTGATAGTGGTTTACGCCTCCGGCCTATGCTATAATGCGGCACAGCCGAGCCGGGTCTTGATCCGGCGGGTCGTGGATGCCACATTTTGAAAAGGAGTTGCCATGGACCCGTCTGCGTATCGGCTGCCCCGCGCGGTGCTGCCCCGGCAATATACGGTGGCCCTGGACGCCCGGATCGACCGGCCGGACTACTGGGGCCAGGTCGCCATTGACCTGGAGGTCATCGAATCGGCGCCGGCCATTGAGCTGCACGCGCAGGACCTCATTTTGACCAATGCCCGGCTGACCGCCGGCGGCACCGTCTATCCGGGGAGTATTGAGCTGGACGCGGCCCGTGAACAGGTGCGCGTCACGTTTGCCACGGCGCTGCCGGTGGGCGCGGGCCGCCTGGAGATCGACTTCCGCGGCCAGGTCAGCCAGGGGCTGGAAGGGCTCTACCTGGCGCAGGATGGGTCGGAGCGGCTGCTGTGCACCCAGTGCGAGGCGACCAGCGCCCGCCGCATCTTTCCCTGCTTTGACGAGCCGACCTTTAAAGCCCGGCTGGCCTGGCAGATCACGACGGCCGCGGATGCTACCGTGCTGGCCAACGGGGTGCTCGCCGCGGCGACGGCCAGTGCCGACGGGAGCGCCAAAACCTGGACCTTCGCGCCCACGAAGCCGCTCTCCACGTATCTCGCCGCGCTGACGATCGGGCCGCTCGCCAGCACGCCCGAAATGCTGGTCCGGGGCACGCCGCTCCGCGTCTGGGCACTCGCCGGCAAGGAGCCGTTGGGCGCATTCGCGCAGGCTTACACCGCCCGACTCTTGCCCTGGTACGAAGACTACTTCGCCATCCCGTACCACTGGCAGAAACTCGATCAGGTGGGGGTCCCCGGCTTTGCCGCCGGGGCGATGGAAAATGTGGGCCTGGTGCTCTACCGCCAGAGCCTGCTGCTCATGAGCGCGCCAACCGCGTCGTGGGAGCAGCAGAAGCTGATCGCGCTGATCATCGCGCACGAATTCGCGCACATGTGGTTCGGCAACCTGGTGACGATGCAGTGGTGGGATGACCTCTGGCTAAACGAAGCTTTCGCCCAGTGGCTGGCCTTCCAGGTGGTCGCCACGCTCACGCCGGAATATAATATCTGGGATGATTTCCAGCAGAATCGCGCCCGGGCGCTCGCCGCCGATGCCCTGTCCAGCACGCACCCGATTTACAGCCCGGTGGCAACCTCGGCCGACGCGCGCGATCTATTTGATGCGATCACGTACGATAAAGGCTGCGCGGTGCTGCGGATGCTGCACCACTTCCTGGGCGCCGGGCCTTTCCGCACGGGTCTCCAGCAATACCTGCGCACCTATGCCGAAAGCAACGCCGTGGGCGGGGATCTCTGGCGCGCCCTGCAAGCAGCTTCGCACGAGCCGGTGGTCCAGATCATGGACGCCTGGGTGCAGCAGGCCGGCTATCCGCTCATCGCCGTCGCCCTGGAGCAGGATGGCCCCGAGTCGCGACTCCACCTTAGCCAAGAGCGTTTCTATTCCAGCCCGTTGACGCCCCCGGATATGGATACCCTCTGGCCGGTGCCGTTGGTCATTCACTACGAGGACAGCGGCGGGACCCATGTGATCCAGGCGCTGCTGACTGAACGGCAGCTGGGGCTGCCCCTGCCGGTGCAAGGCACCCTGCTCTGGAGCTACGCCAACGCCGGGGAGATCGGATTTTATCGGCAGCAGTTGGCCCCGGCCCTATTGCGCGGCCTGCTCACGCACCTGGACCGCCTGGCGCCCGCCGAACAGGTGGGCTTGCTCGGCGACCAGTGGGCGCTGGTCTACAGCGGCCGCCAGCCCATCGGCCCGGTGCTCACCGTATTGGCGCAAGCCGCGCACAGCGACCACTACCAGGTGCTGGCCGCGACCGTCAAGTACCTCCATACGCTGGCAGATCTGATCGAGGGCGCCGGGGATGCGCTGGCGCTCCAGGGGTTCCGCACCTGGGTCGCCACCTTGTTTAAGGGGCGGCTGGCCGACCTGGGCTTTGTCCCGCAGGCCGGTGAGTCGCGCAACCGGACCCAGACCCGCGTGGCCGTGCTGGATGCGCTGACGACCCTGGCCCATGATCCAGACGCGCTGGCCCAGGCGCGCGCCTGGGCGGCGCGTGAAGCCGGCGACCCCGCGGCCGTCGACGCGAGCCTGGCGCCCCTCTTTCTCGCGGCGACCGCGCAGTTCGGCGATGCGGCGCTCTTTGACCGCTATGTCGAGATCTATCGGCAACGCAAAGCGGCGGGCGCCCCGCCCCAGGAGACCGATCGCTATCTCCTTAGTTTTCCGTGGTTCCGGGCGCCCGCCCTGACGGCACAGACTCTGGCCCTGCTGGATAGTGGGGTGGTGCCGCTGGAGGGGATGGCGCCTGTGCTGCAGGATCTGTTTGCCCCGCCCTGGGCGCAAGTTGCCGCCTGGGAGTACCTGAAAGCGCGCTGGGCGATCCTGGAAGAGCTGGTCCCATCCTGGATCCCGGCGGCCGTCGCCATCACCGGACAGCTGCCGGCGTCGCTGCGCGCGGACATGGTCGCCTTTTACGACGCCCACCTGGCCGGCGAGGCGACGCTGAGCTACGCCCGCGCCCTGGAACAGGTGGACCAACACGCCGCGTTCCAGGCGCGCACCCAGGGCGATCTCCTGACCGGGTTCCACCCGGGCGCGGGGGCATAGTGTATAATGGCGGAAACCGAAGGAGCATCGCTAGCCTTATGAAAGCCGTCGCCGTGTTTCCCCGCCAGCCCAACACGATGCATCTCGCCGAGCTGCCGGCGCCGCAGGTCGGCGACGTGCCCAATGGCCGGGGGGTGCGGGTCCAGGTCTTGCGCGTGGGCGGGTGCGGCACCGACAAAGAAATCAACGCGGGCGAGTATGGCGCCGCGCCGCCCGGCTACGACTTCCTCGTCATCGGCCACGAGAACTTCGGCCGCGTGCTGGAGGTGGGCCCGCAGGTCCGTGGGCTGCGGGCGGGGGATTATGTCGTCGCGACGGTGCGGCGCCCCGGGCACAGCCTGTACGATCTCATCGGCACCTACGACATGACCACCGACGATACCTACTACGAGCGGGGCATCAACTTGCTGCACGGCTATTGCACCGAGCAATATGTCGACGACCCCGAGTTTCTCGTCAAAGTCCCACCCGGGCTGAAGGATGTCGGGGTCTTGCTGGAGCCCTGCAGCGTCGTCGAGAAGGGCATTGCCGAGGCCTATGAGACCCAGCGGCGCTTGCGGATCTGGCGGCCCCAGCGTGCGGCCGTGCTCGGCGCCGGGCCGGTGGGGCTCCTGGCGACCCTGGCCCTGCGACTCCGGGGGCTGGAGGTGGTCACCCTGGCCCGCAGCATGCCGCCGACTACCCAGAGCCGCATGGTCGAGGCCCTCGGCGCCCAGTACCTGAGCACCAAGCAGACGTCGCTCACCGCGGCGGTCCCCACCCATGGCCCCTTTGACCTGATTTTCGAGGCGACCGGCTACGCCCCGATCGCTTTCGAGGCCATGGATGTGCTGGGCAAAGACGGCGTGCTCATCCTGTCGAGCGTCACCGGGGGCAACCAGACGGCCGAAGTGCCGGCCGACCGGATCAACCTCGGTTTTGTCCTCGGCAACAAAGTCATGCTCGGCACCGTCAACGCCAACCGCGAATACTTCGAGCTGGGCGTGCGCGATTTTGCCCTGGCCGAGGCCACCTATCCCGGCTGGCTGCGGGGCTTATTGACGAATCGGGTCGCGGGCCTGGACCAGTGGGCCGAGTTTCTGCGCCAGCTGACCGACGATCATGACGCGATCAAAGTCTATCTCGAGGTGGCACCCGACTCGGAATAGGTCACCATGCTGTACC
Organism: Chloroflexia bacterium; assembly: GCA_035310405.1. GTDB lineage: Bacteria > Chloroflexota > Chloroflexia > QHBQ01 > JAICKM01 > JAICKM01. The sequence continues at coordinate 4,241 of DATGEF010000341.1, forward strand.
TTGCGCAATTGCTGGGGCAACCCGTCCGTGATCGCCACGGCAACCGGCTGGCCCGTATCCAGGATCTCGTGGTGGCCTTGCCGGCCCCGGCCGCCGCGGCGGATCTGGCCACGCGGTACGATACCTACCCGCGCCTGCATGGCCTCGTGGCCAAGGGCGGCCGGACGGCCACCGGCTTCTTTGTGCCCCTCGCCGCCGTCGCGAGCCTGGGCCGCGACGGCGCCCAGTTGGCCACGCCGGATGTCCATTTGGAAGCCTTCACGCGCCGGCCGCATGAGTTGCTGCTGGCGGGCGACCTGACCGACCACCCAGTGATCGATTGCCGGCAGGCGACCGTGCGCCGGGTCAACGATGTGCTGATCGGGACGGACGACGAAGCCGGGGCGATGACCCTGGCCGCACCGCTGCCGGTGGGCGGCCCGTATCCCGCCGCCGATCTCGTCTTGCTCGGCGTGGATGTCGGCTGGACGGGTTTGCTGCGGCGGCTGAATCTGCTCGGCAGTACCCTGGGCGTCCTGGGCGCGCTGGGCAAGCGCCTGGCGCCCAGCGTCTTGCCCTGGCCCGACGTGGCACTCACGGGGCCCCAGCAAACGGGCCGGCAAGATGTGCTCAGCGGCCTCCATCCTGCCGATCTGGCCCGCCTCACCGACGCCCTGAGCTACCGGGAAGCCGCCGGCATCATCGCCGGCCTGGACGACGAAACCGCGGCCGATGTGCTGGAAGAGGTCGACCCGGAGCGGGCAACCGACATCATGGAGCAGCTGCCCGATTCCCGCGCCGCCGATATCATCGAGGAAATGGGCCCCGACGATGCCAGCGACCTGCTCGCGGACCTCCCGGAGGCGCGCGCTGCCGGCCTGCTGCGGGAGATGGAGCCGGAGGCCGCCGAGGACGTGCGCGAGTTGTTGCGCTACCCCGACGATTCGGCGGGCGGCCTGATGACGACCTCCTTCGTCACCTGCCCGCGCCGCTGGACGGTCCAGCAGACGATCGCCTTGCTGCGCGGCGAGCTGGAAAAGCCGGACCTGGTCTATTATATCTACATCACCGACGGGCCGGAGAACGACCACCTGGTCGGGGTCGTGACCCTGCGCAAGCTGCTGATCGCCGACCCGGCCGATCGGATGGAGGAGATCATGCGCATCGACGTCGAGTCGGCGGCGCCCACGGATAACCCGCGCGCCGTCGCGCGCACCATGGCCGAATATAATCTCCTTGCACTCCCGGTGCTGGACGCGGCCGGCCGCATCCTGGGCATTGTCACCGTGGACGATGCGATCGCCGTCTTGCTGCCGAGCGGCTGGCAGCGCAAGCTGAACCGGATCTTCAGCTCGTGAGCCGCCCAGCCGAGGCGGTCCGCGTTATAGTAGTGGTTCGACTGGAGGACTTGGCATGGAGCAATTAGGACCCGCCCAGCGCGCGGCCAACCTGCGGCAAATGGCCGCGGACGGCGTCGACGTGCTGGTGATTGGCGGCGGGATCACCGGCTGCGGGGTCGCGTTGGATGCGATCGCCCGCGGGTACCGGGTCGCCCTCGTGGAAAAGGATGATTTTGCCAGCGGCACCAGCAGTAAATCGACCAAGCTGGTCCATGGCGGCATCCGCTATTTACCCCAATACGACTTTGGCCTGGTGCGCGAGGCACTCGCCGAGCGGGGCCTGCTGGTGCGCAACGCGCCGTTCCTGATCCAGCCGATTGGCTTCCTGCTGCCGCTCTATAGCGGCGCCCGCCGCCCGCTCGGCATGCCGCTCGTGCTGCCCTTTGGCATCGGCATGAGCCCGCTGCTCCAGGCCGGCCTGTATCTGTACGATTTGCTGTCGGGCCGGCGGGGCATCCGCCGCCACCGCCGCATCAGCGTCGCCAACGCGCTCCGCCTCGCCCCGTGCCTGAAGAGCGATAACTTGCGCGACGCGTTTATCTACTATGACGGCCAGACCGACGACACCCGCCTGACCACGACGGTGCTGCGCACGGCGGCCCTGCGCGGGGCGCTCGTCGCCAACTACGCGGAAGTGCGCGGCTTTACCTACACCGGCAGCCGCCTCGGCGGCGCCGAAGTCCATGACCACATCGGCGGCGCCGATCTGACGATCCGGGCGCGTTACATGATCAACGCGGGCGGCGTCTTCGCCGGGCGGATCGAGGCCTTGGCCGGCGGCGAGCCTCAGATCCAGGTCAATCCCGCCAAAGGTGTCCACTTGACCGTGACTCGCCACGCCCTGCAGATGGGCCGCGAGGCGATTGTCTTGCCGGAGACCGAGGATGGCCGACTGCTGTTCCTCGTCCCCTGGGGCAGCCGCGTGACGATCGGCACGACCGATACCGAGGGCGGCGATATCGACCGCCCGGTCGCCGATCCCGACGACGTCGCGTACCTGCTCCGCCACGTCAACCGCTATATGGGCTGCCAGTTGAGCGAGCGTGACGTCATCAGCACCTGGGCCGGCTACCGCCCCCTGGTGCGGGCGGCCAACTCCAAAGAAGCCACGGCCAAGCTGTCGCGGACCCACGCCGTGATCGAGGGGACCGGCGGCTTGTTGACGATCGTGGGCGGCAAGCTCACTACTTACCGCCGGATGGCCCAGGATCTGATGGACCAGGTCGACAAACGGGAAAGCCGGCGCGCGAAGCACCCCACCACGCGCCTGGCCCTGGAAGGGGCCGGCGACTGGCCGGCGGCGCAAACCGACCTGCCCGCGCTGGCCCGCCGGTTCGGCCTGGCCCCGGAGCAAGTCCGCCGGCTCCAGACCTATGGCGGCAATTTGCGGACGATCATCGCGCTCATCGCCGCCGACCCGGCGCTGGGTGCCCGCATCGTGCCCGATCTCCCCTACGTCATGGCCGAAGTGGTCTACGCCTGCCGCTACGAGATGGCCCTGACCCTGGAAGATGTCCTGGCCCGCCGCACCCGGATCACGATCGAGGACTGGCAACGCGGCGCCCTCTGCGCCCCGGCCGTCGCCGCCCGCATGGCGGCGGAGCTCGGCTGGGATACCGCCGAGACCGCGCGCCAGCTAGCCCTCTACCAGGAGACCGTCGTCCCCGCCTTTGCCTCCGCCCTCCCAGAGCGCGATCTCGCCTCAGTGCCGCGCTGACGCGCGGTCCGGCGGCGGCTAGGCAGCGCGCGGAGCGCGGGGGGCGCTTGTCAGCCGCGCGCTGCCCTGCTATAATAGCCCCGACCCGCTACGTTCGATCCCTGCGCTTACTCAGAAATACCTTCTACTTTCTACGTTGCCTGCGCCCCGGGGGGTTTGCAGACGCCACCTATTAACCAGCACAGGAGGATTGCTATGTTCCAATATCCATTGACGCTGACGTTTCAGTACCGGCTGGCCCCACAACTGGCGGTGACCGATGCCAACGGGCAGCTGATCGTCTACGTCAAGCAGAAACTCTTCGCGCTCAAAGAACAGATCACCCTCTACGCCGATGAGCAGCAAACGACCCCCCTGTATCGCATCCAGGCCACGGCCGTGCTGAGGGTCTCGCCGACGTACGCCTTCACCGACGCCGAGGGCCGCCCCCTGGGGGCCGTCAAGCGTGAAGGCGTCGCCTCCCTCTGGCGCGCACGCTACCAGATCCTGGATGGCGACCTGCAGGTCATGACCATCGCCGAGCTCAACCCCTGGTTGAAGGTCATCGCCGCCCTGGTGGACGAGATCCCCTTCGTCGGGCTGCTGAACGGCTACCTCTTTCGGCCCGCCTATGGCGTGACCCGCCAGGATGGCACCCTGGTCCTGCGGCTGGTGCGCCAGCCCTCGATGCTGGACCGCCGGTTCCGCATCGAGTCCGCGGGCACCTTGACCGATGAAGAGGAGCGGCGGGCGCTGCTGAGCCTGGTGTTGGTGGTGCTGACCGAGCGTGCGCGCTCCTGAGGCGCGTGGCTCCCGGTCCCCGCATCTATTTTTCCCAGAGGAGGATTCGTACCATGGGCAAACGGTTGAGCTCTTAATGTCGGACACGGGCGCGGTGACGACGGTTACGACGAGCACGGTGACTTTAGCGGCCGCTGTCGATGCCAGCAATAACGCGCCGGTGACTCCCCTCGGGGAAACCGGCGCGGGTAAAACTACCCGACCCGCGGCCGGGACTTTCCCGAAGATGCGTAATATTGCCGTAGGCTCGGCCGTTGCCGCTCGGTTATAGTAGGGAGGAGGGGACAGCAAGGAGGAGCTCATTATGGCACTGTTGCCGCGAACGACAAGTCGGGCCCGCTACTCGGCGCGGGCCCCCGGCTGGTACCGCTACGGGCGCGCCCTGCGGCGGATACTACTGATCTGCGCCAGTGTCGTGCTCCTGATCTGGCTCGGCTATCCCAGTATGATGGTCTACCTGACCCTCCACCCGGCCCGCCATCCCTCACAGACCGATCCCCGCAGCTTACCTTTCCCGGTTGAGCCGGTGGCCTTTCCCGCCGTCGACGGCGTGACCGTGCGCGGCTGGTTTGGCCGGGCGGCGGCCGATGCCCCGGTCATCCTCCTGGGCCATGGGTATCCGGCCAACCGCGACCAAATGATCCCCGAGGCGGCGTTTCTCTACGCGGCCGGCTACAGCGTGCTGCTCTTTGATTGGCGGGGCTGGGGCGCCAGCGATGGCGGGATGACGACCTTCGGCGTCCACGAAGTGGACGACTTGAGCGGGGCCATGAATTACCTGCAAGCGCGTCCCGATCTGCGCCACCCGCGCTTCGGCGGCCTGGGCGTCTCGATGGGCGCCGGGCTGATGCTCCTGGGGGCCGCCCACGACCATCGGCTGGCCGCCGTCGTCTGCGATAGCACTTATGAGCGGATCGCGCCCATGTTTGGCCAATGGGGCGGGCTGGGGCTGACGATCTGGCCGTACCATCTTACCTTCCCGCCCCTGGCTGAGCCCACCGCCAACCTGCTCCTCGACGGCCGGCTGGCCGACCTCGACCCGCTCCGCCAGGCCGCCGCGGTCAGCCCCAGTGCTCTGCTCCTCGTCCACGCCGCGCAAGACCACAACGGGCTGACGCCGCTCGCCGGGGCGCAGCGGATCTATGCCGCCGCCCGGGCGCCCAAAGCCCTCTGGATCTCGCCCCGCGGCGACCACGCAACGATCTACGCCGCCAACCCCGTGGAGTACCAGCAGCAGGTGTTGCGGTTCTTGGCCACCTACTTGCCCGCGCAGGGAGGGGCCCCGCGCTAGACCAGCCGGTGCTCCATGGCGTAGCGGGTGGCTGCGCTGCGGGTTGTGATGTCGAGCTTGCTGTAGATCGAGCGCACATGGCCCTGGACGGTCCGGGTGCTGAGCACCAGGCGGTCGGCCACCTGCGCATCGGTCAGCCCGGCGGCGATCAGGCGCAAGACCTCAACTTCACGGCGCGTCAGGTCGTCGGGATAGGGCGGGCCTGGCTCCGCCGGCGGAACGCCTGCGTGTCCCGCCGGCGGAGCCACCGCCGCGTCCGGTCCACCAGATGTATCCGCCAGGGCGTCCGCGATCGCGGCGTCGAGCGCGATCGCCTGCCCCGCCGCCCAGGCGGCCGTGAACGCCGCGTCGCCCAGGCTGCGGCGGGCGCCGGCGAGTTGGCGGTCCATCACGGAGCGCCCCGATGGCGGGTGGGGGGCGCCAATGGCCTGGCGCACGGCCGCCGCGGCCGCGAAGAGCCGGACGGCCCGCGTCTGCTCCCCCAGGGCGCTCAATACGCCGGCCAGGCCCTCCAGGCAAACCGCACTGCTTTCCCGGTCGCCCACCACCTGATAGAGCACCAGGCCCTCGCGGTAGCGGGCCGCGGCCGAGCCATAGTCGTGCTGCTCGCCGGCCACATCGCCCAGGCTGGTTAGCGCGATGGCAATACCGCGCCGGTCGCCGATCTCGCGGAAGAGGGCCAGGCTTTCTTCCAGCCGCGCCTGGGCGCGGGGCAGCAGGCCCTGGGCGCGCAACAGCTCGGCCAGATTGTTGAGCGTGAGCGCCAGAGCCCGCTTATCGCCGAGCGCCCGGAACAACGGCGGGCTCTCTTCCAGCAACGCAATCGCCCGGGCGGTGTCGCCGGCTTTCAGCGCAATCGCGCCCAGGTTATTCAGCGCCTGGGCGATGCCCCGCTTATCGCCCAGCTCGCGCTGTCGGGCCAGGCTCTCCTCAAACAAAGCCTGCGCCGCCCCCGGCTGGCCCTGCCCGTCGGCGACGGCCCCCAGGGCGTTGAGCGTCTGGGCGATCCCCGGCGCGTCGGCCCGCGCCCGCCGTAGCCGCAGACTCTCCTCCAGCAGCGCCTGCGCCCGGCCATAATCGCCCTGCGTATAGGCCAGCACGCCACCCCCAAACAGCGCCTTGGCCCAATGCGGAGTGCGGAGTGCGGACTGCGGAATGGTGCCGGGACTCTCGTTCTCTTCCGCAGTCCGCACTCCGCACTCCGCACTCGTCAGGGCGGTCTCCAGCCAGCGGCGGCCTTCGCTCAGGTGCCCGTGGGTGTTCCAGAAGGCCCAGAGCGCGCCCGCCAGGCGGACAGCGAACTCGGGCTCGCCGCGCTCCAGGGCCCCCTGCAGGCTCGCCCGCAAGTTATCGTGCTCGCGCTCCAGCCGGGCCAGCCAGAGGCTCTGCTGGGGGCCCCGGAGCGCGGCCTCGGCCTGCTCGGCCAGGGCCAGGTAATAGGCCCCATGGGCGCGGCGGACGGCCTCCGCCTCGCCGCTGGCCGCCAGCGCGGCCAGGGCATATTCCCGGATCGTCTCCAGCATCCCGAACCGCGGCTCCCCATCCTCCAGTTCCTCTGGCCGCACCAGGCTCTTGTCCATCAAGGACGCAATGCCGTCCAAAGTCGAAAGTTGAAAGTCCTGAGTGCTGAGTTCAGACCCCTCGTCGCCGCCGACATGTTCCGCGGCCTCCAGGGTCCAGCCCCCGGCGAAGACGGCGAGGCGGCGGAACAGGATGCGCTCGGCGGGGTCCAACAGATCATGACTCCAGGCGATCGCGCCCCGTAGCGTCTGGTGGCGGGCCGGCACATCGCGGGCGCCCCCGGTCAGCAGCGTCATCCGGCTGCCCAGACGGGCCAGGAGCGCCTGGGCCGGCAGGATCTTGATGCGGGCCGCAGCGAGCTCGATCGCCAGCGGCAACCCGTCCAGGCGCGCACAAATCGCCGCGACGGCCGGTGCATTCTCCTGCGTGATCACAAACTCGGGCTTGACGGCCTGCGCCCGCGCGCTGAACAGCCGCACCGCCTCGTATTGCGCCAGCCGATCGAGCGCTGGCAGGTGCCGCGGATCGGGCAAGGCCAGCGGCGGCACCGAAAATTCCTGCTCGCCATAGCAGCGCAACACCGTCCGGCTGGTGACCAGGATTTTGAGGTGGGGCGCCCCGGCTAGCAGATCGGCGACCAGGGCCGCTGCCGGCAGGATCTGCTCAAAATTGTCCAGGATCAGCAGAACCGGGCCGGCGCCCAGGTAGTCCTTGAGGCGCGCCGTGAGCGCCTGCCCGGCCGTTTCCCGGATGCCGAGCGTGGCCGCCACGGTGGGCGCGACCAGGGCCGGGTCGGCCACGGCGGCGAGGGGCACAAACCAGCAACCGGCCGGGAACGCGTCGAGGAGCTCCGCCGCCACCTGCAACCCCAACCGGGTCTTGCCGGTTCCGCCCGGGCCGGTGAGGGTCACCAGGCGGATCTCTTTGCGCCGCAGCAGGGCCGCCACGGCCGCCACCTCGGGCTCCCGCCCGATCAGATCGGTGGATTGCGCCGGCAGGTTATTCGGGCGCGCGTCCAGGGTCTGGAGCGCCGGGAACTGCGCGGGCCGATCGGCCGCGACCAGTTGGAAGAGGTGCTCCGGTCGCGTCAGGTCCCGTAGCCGGTGCTCACCCAGATCCTGCAGGTAGGTGCCGCCCGGCAGCTGGTCGCGGACGAGCTCCTGGGTGGCCAACGACAGCAGGATCTGGCCGCCATGGCCGGCGGCCAGCAACCGGGCGGTGCGATTGAGGGGGGGCCCCAGGTAATCGCCCGCGCGCTCCTCCACCGTGCCGGTATGGAGCGCCATCCGCACCTGCAGGGGGGCCGCCAGGGCCCAGGACTCGGCGGCCAGCTCGCGTTGCGCGGCCAGGGCGGCGGCCAGCGCATCCGGGGCTGTCGGAAAGGCCGCGCAGACCCCCTCGTTCAGCGTTTTGAAGATGCTGCCGGCCTGCTGCGCGATGGCGGTTCGCAAGATGAGGTGGTGGCGATCCAGGGCGGCCTGGGTCGCCGCGGGCTGCTGCTCCCAGAGCTGCGCGCTGCCCTCCACCTCGGTGAAGAGAAACGTGACGGTCCCGGTGGGTTGCTCCGGCATCTTGGCGCTCCTGTCATGAGTTGGTCCTATTGTACCACATGCGGCGCGGGGCGGCGGCCGGGGGCGCGCCCCGCGGGGGTACGCAAAACTACCGACCCCGCGCGGCGATTCGCCCGCCGAAGTGTGGTAGAACTGCCGATCCGGCCGGCGCGAAAGCATGCTATCGTAAGAGTAACGCAAGCGCACTATGGTAAGGAGGCAGATCGATGGAAAACCAACCGGCGTTGCTCCCCGCATACCGGCCGGCGCGGGGCACTGTGGCCCGCACCCTGCTCCAGGCGCCCACATTGGCCCTGTTGGACCTGGTGGCCCCCGCGGCGATCACCGGGCGGGAGGTGCTCGACGGCCTGGCCGGGCCCGTGCTTTTCGTGGCCAACCATGCCAGCCACCTGGACACGCCCGCCCTGCTGCATGCCCTGCCCGGGCCCTGGCGGCGCCGCGTCGCCGTGGCCGCCGCCGCCGACTATTTCTTTACCAACCCGTGGCGGGGCACCAGCGTGTCCGTGCTATTCAACGCCTTCCCCTTTGCGCGCACCACGGGGGTCCGAGCCACGTTGCGCACCTGTGCCGGGCTGGTCGAGCAGGGCTGGTCGATTCTACTGTATCCGGAGGGCACCCGCTCGGCCACCGGGCAAATAGGTCCCTTCCGGCCGGGGGTCGGGCTGCTGGCCGTTACCCTGGGCATCCCGGTGGTGCCCATCCGCACGGTCGGGCTGTTCGCCGTCTTGCCGCGCGGAGAACATATCCCCCACCCCGGCCGGGTCCAGATCCATTTTGGCGCCCCGCTCTGCTTCCCCCCCGGCACCCCGGCCCACGCGGCGGCGATCGCCATCGAGGCGGCCGTGTGCGCGCTGCCCGCCTGTGCGGCGCCCCCCGTGGGGACCCGCGCTGTCCTGACCCCGCTGACGCTGCTGAAAGGAGCCTCCCATGTCGGGTATCTACCGTATTAAGCCACGCTTCCAGGTTGCCCTGGGCGGGGTCGAGGCCTACCTCGTTCGCCGGCGGGTGCACCCAGACGTGCTGACCCTCGGCGCCCTCGGGCTCGCTCTGGTCGGCGGCGGGGCCCTCTGGGCCGCCAATGGGCTGCATCCGCTGCTGTTGCTGCTGGCGCCGATCGCCCTGGCGCGCACCGCCCTCAACGCACTCGACGGCCTGGTGGCCCGCGGGACCGGCCTGGCCCGGCCCTGGGGCGAGGTCCTTAACGAGTTCTCCGATCGGCTCGCCGACGTGGCCCTCTTCGCCGGGGTCGCCCTGGCTCCCGGCTCGTCCCCGGCGCTCGGGGCCGTGGTCCTGGTTACGATGTTGCTCTCCAGCTACCTGGGCACCGTGGCCAAAGCGGCGGGGGGCCGGCGCCAGTACGGCGGAGTCATGGGCAAAGCCGACCGCATGCTCTACCTCGGCGTGGCCGCCGTGCTCGCTTTCCTGCTGCCGGCCGTCCCGGTCTTCAGCACCTTCCTGGTCGTCGTGTTCGCCGGCCTCATCGTGACGCTGGGCCAGCGTCTGGGAGCAACGTATGTGGATCTCCAACCCCGTCACTAATCCCTATTTCGGGCCGGCCGGGGCCGTGCTCGCCGGCGTGCTCGGCCTGGGGCTCCTCGTGCTGCTGCTGGGGGTGCGCGGCGATCTGGGGCGGCTGCGGCGCAGTGTGCTCTTCCAGCGCTGGGGCGTCTGGGCCGTGCTGGCACCGCTCTACTTCCTGGCGATTCTCGGCGGGCCGCTGCCGACCCTGGCCTTCCTGACCGTGTTGGTTTTCCAGGGGCTGCGGGAGTACGCGCGGCTCGTGGGCCTGCCGCCGGCCCACGCGCGCATCCTGCTGGCGACGGGCCTGCTGGCCACCCCGGTGGCGATGCTCTCGTCGTCCGCTTTCCAGGCGCTGCCGATCCTCTTACTGCTCGGCGCCACCCTGCTGCCCCTGGTGTTGCGCGGGCCCGCCGGGAGCGTCCG
>DATGEF010000342.1:0-2527 GCA_035310405.1 Chloroflexia bacterium
CGCGTTGCTGGGCATCCAGGCCCCAGAGTAGGGCCAGCAGCAGGCCCAGGGCGCAGGCGCCCGCGAGTCCCCAGCCGGCCCGGGGCGTAAAGACTTGCCACCAGGGGGGGCGGGCGGGAGGGGCCGCGGGCCGGCGCATTGCGGCCGGCGCGGGGGTCGGTCCTTCGGATTCCAGCTTCTGCCGGAATCGCTCACGGTGGCCGTTGGGCGCCGCGAGCTGGTCGACCGACTCCAGCTTACGCTGAAAGCGGTCCCGATGGCCCGCCGGTTCCTCGCCGGCCCCAGCGTCGAGCGCCAGCAGCGTCGTCAACGCACGGAGGCCGGCCAGCTCGCTCTGGCAGGCGGCGCAGGTGGCCAGGTGGGTCTCCAACGCCGCGACTTCGTCGGGGTCCAGCGCGTCGAGCGCATAGGCGGACAGCTGCTCGTGGTACAGGTCATGCGGGTTCGCAGGTTGGGCATTCATCCGCGCGCTACTTCTTTCCCCCAGCCCTGGGCTTCCAAGGAGGACCGTAATTTCAGCATGCCGGTACGGATGCGGGTTTTCACGGTGCCCAGCGGTTCCTGGAGATACGCGGCAATTTCCGATTGGGTCATGCCCCGAAAATAGGCCAGCTCCAGCGCCGCCCGTTGTTGGGTATTTAATTGGGCCAGGGCGGCATGGATAACCTGGCTGGTTTCGGCCTGCCCCAGTAGGTCCTCGACGCTCGATTGGCCGGCCTCTCGGTCCGCGAGCTCCGGCGCTGGCATCTCCTCCGCCCCATCCACCCCTGGCCCGCTCATCGGCTGGGTCCGCTGGCGGCTGCGGAGATGCTTGATCGCGTTGTTATGGACGATGGTAAGAAACCAGTTGACAAAAGCGCCCCGCGTCGCGTCGTACATATACGGGCGTTGCCAGAGCTTCAGAAATACGTCATGCGCGCAGTCCTCGGCCGCTGCGGTATCACTCAGGATGCGTAAGGCGAGCGCGTACGAGCGCCGGAAGTAGCGATCATAGAGCTCTTGCATCGCATCATGCTGGCCCAGGCAAACGGCGGTCATGAGGTCGACATCGGATTGCGACGTCGCAAGATTGGCTGGATGGTCCAAAATGCTCTCCTCGGCACAGCGGGCAGCCCCACCAGGGGGGGGCGGGGCGGCGGGTGGGCTGCTGAGGGATAGCGGCGTCCCGGGTCGCTTCCGTGCTGTGACTGCGGATCTAAGCATAGCATGTGCCACGACCTCTCTAGCCGGCCGGTTGGGTTCATCGCTCCCCTCTTATACCCGCGGGCGGGCCGATCGGATTGCCCGGCTTGCACAACCCGGGCAAAAAGGGTACAATTACGGTGGGGAATTACGGGCTACGATCTGGACTGTGCTTCCGTGTGCCTTTCCACGGCCGGGATACCCACTCTTTGGTTTGCCAGATTTGGTTAAGGAGGCTCCCATGGCGGAGATGCAAAACGAGTCCCAGCATAAGAAAGCGCCGGCGGGTCAGGGGTCGAGTAATGGCCATCACGGCAGTGTCGAGACATCGACCTGGACCACGAAAAAAGGGCTGGCCCAGATGTTGAAGGGCGGGGTGATCATGGATGTGGTCACGCCGGATCAGGCGCGGATCGCCGAAGAAGCGGGCGCCGTCGCGGTGATGGCGCTGGAGCGGGTGCCGGCCGATATTCGCGCCCACGGCGGCGTCGCGCGGATGAGCGACCCGGAGATGATCCGCAGTATTATGGAGGCCGTCACGATCCCGGTCATGGCCAAGTGCCGGATCGGCCATTTCGTCGAGGCGCAGATTCTGGAAGCCCTCGGGATCGACTATATCGACGAGAGCGAAGTGCTCACGCCGGCCGACGATCAATACCACATCAATAAGCACGCGTTCCGGGTGCCCTTTGTCTGCGGCTGCCGCGACCTGGGGGAGGCCTTACGCCGCATCAACGAGGGCGCAGCCATGATCCGCACCAAGGGGGAGGCCGGCACAGGCAACGTGGTGGAAGCGGTCCGGCATATGCGCGCCGTGCAGAGCGAGATCCGGCGCCTGCAGGCCCTGGCGCCCGACGAGCTCTTCCACGCCGCCAAAGAGCTGGCGGCGCCCTATGACCTGGTGCAGCAGATCGCCGAGACGGGCAAGCTCCCCGTCGTCAACTTCGCGGCCGGGGGAGTCGCCACGCCGGCCGACGCCGCCTTGATGATGCAGCTCGGGTCGGACGGCGTGTTTGTCGGCTCGGGCATCTTCAAGTCGGGGGATCCTGCCCTGCGCGCCAAGGCGATCGTCCAGGCGGTGACCCACTACCGCGATGCGCAGATTCTGGCTGCGGTCTCGCGCAACCTGGGCGAGGCCATGGTCGGGATCGAGATCAGTACCATCCCTCCCGGCCAGCTCCTGGCCACCCGCGGCTGGTAGCGGAGTCGCCGACGGATCACGCCTGCTGCGCCTTTGGTTAAAACCCGAAACCCGATCGGTCCCTGGGTTTCGGGTTTTAACCGCTCACTGCGGAGAGTAAGATGAAGATTGGGGTCCTGGCTCTACAAGGAGCCTTTCGCGAAC
>DATGEF010000343.1:0-5036 GCA_035310405.1 Chloroflexia bacterium
GATAGGCGCGCCACCGGGGGGCGGCCGGAGAGGCGCGCGTCGATCACTCACCACGGGAAAGGAACATCCGATGAACAGGCGGCTCAAGAGCTTCGCGTTGCTGGGTCTCTTTTTGGGTCTGGCGCTGCTGGCCGGGCCGGCGCGCAGCGCCGTGCCGGCGGCATCCGACAACCCGGACCAGAGCGTCACGTACGGCATCAATGCCCGGCACGACGGCTATGTGGCCGATAGCAGCCTGGCGCCGCCCCTCAAGCGACTCTGGGCGGTCGATCTCAGCGGCTCGGTGTCCTATCCCCTTGTGGTGAATAGCCTCGTGTACGTCGTGGTGGGCCACCCGGAGTCGGACGCGTACGGGTACGGCGGCTGGTTGGAGGCACTCGACGCGCGCACGGGGGCGCTCGTCTGGGGGCCGATCGAGCAGGGCGGCGTCTACTGGCCCGGCGTGCTGGCCTACGATAGCGGGCGGGTGTTTGCCGCGAATAAGGACGGCATCCTGCGCGCCTACGACGCAGAAACCGGCACGCCCCTCTGGACCCTGAGCGCGGGGGGGGATCGGGTCTTCGATGACTCCCCCTTGGTCGCCCACAACGGCGTGGTCTACACGTCCAGTGGACGGAGCCTGCGCGCGATCGATGCGACGAGCGGCGCGACCCTGTGGTCGAGCGATCGGGGGGGCACGAGCGCGCCGGCCGTCGACGACGCCGCGGTCTATACCGGGGGCTGCGGTCCGCTGACCGCGCTCGCGCCGCGGACGGGCGCGATCCTCTGGCAGAACGACGGAGTGCCCTGCAGCTTCGGTAGTGGGGCCAGCGTGGTGCTGCACAACCAGCGTCTGTATGTCGCCGGCGACCAGAAGAACCTCTACGTCTTCGACGCCGCGACCGGCAACCAATTACAGATCTATACGAGTAGTTACCCACCGGCGTTCGTGGGGAATCGCGGCTTCCTGATGGACAGCGGCACGTTGCAGGGGTTCGACGCGACGACCGGGAAGATCCAGTGGAGCTTTGCGGGGGACGGGAACCTCCTCGGGCCGCCGATCGTCGTCCGCGATACGCTCTATGTGCGGTCCAGCGGGGACGGCCCCCAGGCGGGCCCAGCTACGCTGTATGCCGTGGATGCGGCCAGCGGGGCGCAGCAGTTCGCCATCCCGGTGGCGCCCCCGGATGCCCAGGGCGGGTTCGATGTCTCCCACGGGGTGGATGCCATCGCGCCGGGCGCCGGAAGTGACGAGTTCCTCGTCCCCGACGGCGACTGGCTGATCGCCTTCAGCAGCGCTAACGGCAGCCTGCCGCCGCTGGCCACGCCGCGCCCCCCGGCCCCCCTGCCCGCCGGCCCCGCGGGGGGCGGGCCCGACCAGACTGTGGCGCTCCAGGGCGACGCCACGCATTCCGGCAACCTGTCCGCCGATCCGCTCCGGCCCCCCCTCCAGCAACTCTGGTCGCTGGATGTGACCGATACCCTCTCGGCGCCCCTGGTCGTCGGCAACCTGGTCTTCGTGCTGGCCGGCGATAAGCTCGAGGCGCGCGACTTGCATACGGGGGCGCTGAGCTGGGGGCCGGTCCCCCAGGGCGGGAACGGCCACCTCGCCTACGACGCCGGGCAGGTCTTTGCCGTCAGCACGAGCGGGGTGCTCCGCGCCTACCAGGCGCAGACCGGCGTCCCGACCTGGAGTGCCAAGCTCCCCACCGACTCGCCGTACGATCTGACTCTGACCGCCTACAAAGGCGTAGTCTACGTGGGTGGATCCGAGAGCCCGCTGTTCGCCGTCGACGCGCAGACCGGCGCGCGGCGCTGGACGGGACAGGGCAGATCGGGCAATCCCGCGGTGAACGATACAGCGGTGTATCTGGCGAGCGGTTGCGGGGCGATCGCCCTGGACCCCCAGGCGGGCACCCCGTTGTGGGACAGCAGCGGTTCCTGCTCATCGGAGTCCAGCGGCGCGCCGGTGCTCTACGGCGGCCGGCTCTACATCGTCGGCGGCGGCAATAACCTTTACGTCTTCGACGCGGCGAACGGACAGCAGCAGCAGATTTACGCGGCGCAGAGTGAGCCGGCCTTCGCCGGACCCCGGGGCTTCGTGGTGGTCGGGAATCAGCTGCAGGCCTTCGCCGTGGCCTCCGGGGCGATCCAATGGACCTTCACCGGGGCGACCCGCGGTGGCAGCCCGGGCTATCCCGGGCCCGAGCGGCTGGGCGGGCCGCCCCTGGTCGTGGGCAACATGGTCTACCTCGGCGCGAGCAGCGGCACACTGTACGGCGTCGATCCGGTCAGCGGGCGCCAGGTGGTGGCGCTCACCGGCCTCGGCGGCGCGATCGACGCGGGGCTGGGCGCCGGCAACGGCATCCTGGTCGTGCCCGCCGGCTCGCACCTGAGCGCCTTTACTTCCAGCACCGGCAGCCTCAATCCGCCGGGCGGGGCGGCGCCGCGCTACTTCCCCGAGACCGGGCACACCCTGCAGGGCCGCTTCCGGGAGTACTGGGACACCCACGGCGGCCTCGCCCAGCAGGGCTACCCGCTCAGCGACGAGCTCAGCGAAAAGAACGCCCTGGACGGCAAAACCTACACCGTCCAATACTTCGAGCGCGCCGTCTTCGAGTTGCACCCCGAGAACCGCCCGCCCTACGACGTGCTGCTCAGCCAGCTCGGCACCCTGCGCTACCGCGCCAAATACCCGCAGGGCGCGCCCGGCCAGCAGCGCAACCCCAACCACCCGCTCTACTTCGCGGCGACGGGCCACGTCGTCGGCGGCAGCTTTCGCCGCTTCTGGGAAGCGCACGGCGGGCTCGCCCAGCTCGGCTATCCGCTGACTGAGGAGTTCTCGGAGCAAAGTGAGCTGAACGGCAAGACGTACACCGTGCAATACTTCGAGCGCATGGTGCTGGAATGGCACCCCGAGAACCGGGCGCCGTTCGACGTGCTGGGCAGCCAACTGGGCCGCTTCG
Organism: Chloroflexia bacterium; assembly: GCA_035310405.1. Classification (GTDB taxonomy): domain Bacteria; phylum Chloroflexota; class Chloroflexia; order QHBQ01; family JAICKM01; genus JAICKM01. Next base: position 2,946 of record DATGEF010000343.1, read on the forward strand.
CCTACCAGGCCCGCCATCCGCAGCCGTGAAGCGGCCGTGCGGCCCAGATCGCCACCGGGCGCGGGCTATAGGTCGCCGCCGCCCGGCTAAGCCTGTGGGCTCAGGGCGGACCGATCGCCTGCTCCAGGCGTGCCACCATCTGGCGTTCATACGGGGTTAAGGTGGTCCCCAGCCGCTGCCGCAGCGCCGCGGCCGCCGCCAGCTGGCGGGCGGCCTGACGCGGCTCGGCCGTGGCCAGCGCCACCTGGGCCAGCCCCAGGTGGCAGAGCACGCCGGCCTGCGGCATGCCCTGCGCTTCGGTGAGGGCCAGGCTCTCGTCCAGCAGCGCCGCCGCCGCCGCGGGGGTGCCCTGCTGCACGGCGACCCAGCCCAGGTAACAGAGGGCCAGGGTCGTACTCCACCGGCTCCCCACCTCGCGGGCCAGGCCTAACGCTTCGGCCAGGTAGAGCTGGGCCGCGGCCAGGTCGCCCGTGGCGACGCACACCCAGCCCAGATTGTTGAGGACCAGGGACATCCCGAGTTTATCGCCCAGGGTGCGGGCCAGGGCCAAGCTGTCCCGCAAGTATTGGCCCGCCTGGGCGTAGTCCGCCCGGCTCTGCGCGGCCAGCCCCAGGGCATCGAGGGAGCGCGCGACCCCCTGCCGATCCCCCGCCGCCTCCCGGAGCGCCAGACTCTCCTGGAGCAGCGGCTCGGCGGCCCGATCCCCCAGCAGCAGCGCGATGGCCCCCAGGCTGTTGAGGACCGAGGCCGCCGCCCGCGGATCGCTCGCCCGGCACCCGGCGAGGCCTTGTTCGTACAAGTCGCGTGCCCGCCGGTAGTCTTCCTGGCAGTAGGCCATCCAGCCCAGGGCGGTGAGCGCCCGGGCGGCGAGCGGGCCGTCCGCCTGCGCCTGCCCGGCGGCCAGGCTCGCCTGCAGCAACGGCGCGGCCGCCGGGTAATCCCCCTGCAGATAGGCGAGCCGCCCGGCCCAGTAGCGCAGTTGCGCCACCAGGGCGTCGGGCAGCGCCGCCGCCTCGGCCAGCACGCGGCCCAGCCAGTGCCGCCCCTCCTGCCAGTAGCCCCGGGTTTCCCAGAATCCGCCCAGCGCCAGCGCCAGCCGCCCGGCCGTGGCCCGATCTTGGTTGTCGGTCAGGCTCCAGCCCAGCGCGGCGTGGCAGTTTTCCAGCTCGCCCTCCAGGCGGTCCAGCCCGTCCGGGGTGCCCGTGCCGGCCCCGGCGAGCTGCTCGGCGAGTGCCAGGTAATAGGCCGCATGGTGGTGTTCGGCCAGGGACAGGAGGTCCAGCGCCTGGAGTTGCTCCCGGGCATAGGCCCGCACGGTCGCCAGCAGCGTGAAGCGCGGCGCGGCCGGGGGCACCTCGGCGCGGGCCAGCAGGTGATGGGCCAGCAGGCGTTCCAGGCCCCGCTGGATCGCTTCCCGGGCGCCGCGGGGCGGGAGGCCGGCGGCGGCCAGCAGCGGCGGCCCCAGGGTGGCGACGGCCGCCAGAGGGGCGCCGCCGGCGAAGACGCCCAGCCCGGCGAAGAGTACCTGATCGGCGTGGTGCAAGAGGGCATAGCTCCAGGCCAGGGCGTGCCGCACGGCCTGATGGCGCGCGGGACGCTCAGCGGATTCTTCGGTTAAGAAGTCGAGCGGCGCGTCCAGGCCGGCCAGGATCGCGGCGGGCGGGCAAAGCCGGCTGCGCGCCGCAGCCAGCTCGAGGGCCAGCGGCACGCCCTCCAGCCGGGTGCAGATCGCCGCGATCAGCCCGGCGTTCTCCGGCGCCAGTTGCCAGGCGGCGCCGGCCACGTGGGCGCCCTGGAGAAACAACGCAATCGCGGGATAGTCCTGGAGCTCGGCCAGGGGGGGGAGCGGGTGGCGGGGCGGCAGCGCCAGCGCGGGCAGCGGGAGGGTGCGCGCGCCGGCCAGGCGCAGGGGGACCTGGCTGGTGACCAGCAGGCCCAGGCCGGGCGCGCCGGCCAGCAAGTCGGCCAGCACGGGCTCGGCGGGGCCCAGGTGTTCCCAGTTATCCAGGACCAGCAGGAGCTGGCGGTGGCGCAGGTAGGGGCGCAACAAGGCCACGCCCGGCGGGCCGGCGCCTTCATGCAGGCCCAGCG
>DATGEF010000344.1:0-8556 GCA_035310405.1 Chloroflexia bacterium
TCGCCCGCGCCCAGGCGGTCCGCCCCGACTTTGCCGTGACAAGCGAGAACGCGGCCGCCGTGGCCGCGATCTGCGCGCGGCTCGACGGCCTGCCCCTGGCGATCGAACTGGCGGCGGCGCGCAGCAAGCTCTTTTCGCCCCAGGCCCTGCTGGACCGGCTGCCCAACCGCCTGGCCCTGCTCACCGGCGGCGCGCGCGACCGCCCCGCCCGCCAGCAGACCCTGCGTGGGGCCATCGCCTGGGGTTACGATCTGCTCACCCCCGCCGAGCAAGCCCTCTTCGCGCGCCTGGCCGTCTTCGTCGGCGGCTGCACCGTGGCGGCCGCCGAACACGTGCTCCAGGAGCCGTGGGCCGCGGACAGTGATCCCGCCCTCCGCACTGTGGACGGCTTGCGCGAGCTGGCCGACAAGAGCCTGCTGCGGGCCGGGGAGGATGCCGGCGGGGAGTCGCGGGTCGGGATGCTGGAAACGATCCGCGAGTATGCGCTGGAGCGGCTGGGCGAGCGCGGCGAACTGGCGACCGGGCGGCAGCGGCACGCGGCGTACTACCTGGCGCTGGCCGAGGCGGCGGCGCCGGCGTTGGGGGGGCAGGACCAGGCCACCTGGCTGGCGCGGCTGGCCGCCGACCACGACAACCTGCGGGCGGCGCTCGGCTGGCTGCTGGAAACCGGCGATCTGCCGGCCGCCGCGCGGCTGGCCGCCGGGCTGTGGCGCTTCTGGGACCAGCACGGGCACTGGAGCGAAGGCCGCCGCTGGCTGGCGACCATCCTGGCGCGCGGCGCGGATCTGCCGGCCGCCCTGCGGGCGCCGGTGCTGTTGGGGGCGGGGCTGCTGGCGCGGGTGCAGGCCGACCTGCCCGAAGCGCAGGCGTGTGCCGAGGCGGCCCTGGCGCTCTACCGGGCGCTGGACGACCGGCCGGGCTGTGCGGCGGCCCTCGACGGCCTGGCCTGGGTGGCGCTGACCGCCGGCGCGACCGCGCGCGCCGCGGCCCTCAGCGCCGAAAGCCTGGCCCTGTTCCGCGAGCTGGGTGACCGGCGGGGCATCGCGGCCTCCCTCAACCACCTGGGCTGGGTCGCCCTGGAGCAGGGCGACCCGGCACGGGCGGCGGCCTGCTACGAGGAAAGCGTGACCCTCTGCCGAGAGATCGGCGACCCGATCGGCCTGGCCCGCGCGCTGAACAACCTGGGCGAAGTGGCCCGCGTGCGCGGCGATGACGCGCGGGCGGCGGCCTTCTTCCAGGAGCGGCTGGAGCTGGCGCGCGCTGGGGGCCACCGGATGGGCATCGCCGCCGCCCTGCACAACCTGGGCCAGGTGGCCCGGCACCAGGGCGCTTACCCGGCGGCGGCGGCCTACTTCCGCGAGAGCCTGGCCCTGTTCCGCGAGCTGGGCGACCGGCAGGGCATGATCGAGTGCGTGGCCGGCCTGGGCGGGGTGGCGGCCGGCGCCGGTGCCGCCCCGCGCGCCGCCCGGCTGCTCGGCGCGGCCACGGCGCTGCTGGCGGCCATCGGCGCGCCCCTCCAGCCCACCGATCGCGCCGACTATGAGCGCAACCTGGCGACGGCGCGCGCGGGCCTGGACGAGGCGGCTTTCGCGGCGGCCTGGGCCGGCGGCCAGGCCCTCTCTCTGGCGCAAGCCATCGCGGAAGGGGGGAGCATGGTGCCGGGAATCGATTGCTGACCGGAGGCGGGGGGCCAAGATTACCCCCCACCAAATATGCTATAATCAAGAAGCCGGAGTAAGGAGCGGACGATGGCTTATAGTATCTCGGGAAGCGTGGCGCGGGTGGTGCTGACCGCCCTCCAAGAGATCAGTGGCCCCCAGTACACGAAGATCTTGCAAGAATCGGGGCTGGAACGCTATAGCACGGCCCTGCCCCCGGAGGGCGAGGCGCCCGTGATCAGCGAGGGCGAGATGGTCCGCTTCCAGCAGACGGTCTATCGCATGCTGGGCGAAGACTTGCTGCGCCTGTTCCGCCGGAACTTCGGCCAGGCCAGCGCTCAGGCCCTGGCCCACGGCCCCTGGGGCGCGCAGATCCGCGCGCAGATCGCCGGCATCCCCGCAGACCGCCAAATGGGTTGGCTGGTGGCCCAGTATGTCGCGCTGGCCGAAACCATGGGCGGGCGCTATGAACTGACCGAAGACGCGACGGCCTGGTACATGGATGCGATTACATGCCTGGAATGCCTGGACCTTCACGGAGCCAAAGCGCCGATCTGCGCCACCCTGACCGCCGTGCTGAAGGGCCTGGGCGATCAGATCCTGGGTCGGCGCATCCGGGTGGAGGAAATCGCCTGCCGGGCGGTGGGCGCGCCCCGCTGCAAACGCGTGATCTACAAGTGACTAGACCACGGCCCCTCACGGGGCGTGGCTTCTGGGTTTTAAGGCCAGCAACATGGCTGTAGTCCGCAGCACTACTTCGGACACCCGAAGATACGTGTGGTGGAGTAAACACCGCAGCCGGATCAGCGGATCCCGTGGTGTTAGGCACCTAGCGCAAAACAGTCGTGCTTTTACCCGAGGGACCTAACCTCGGAACCGGCAAACACGATTGCATTGTTAAGGTGCCTGCCCCATTATATACGAAAAGGGATCTAGTGTCCATCTGATTGTGCTTCATCCACTGGGCCTCAAGGCCCGTGGATGAAGCACGGCAAGGACCGGTGGACCCCGCGGTAAGGCCGGCTCGTGCCGCCCGTCCGGTCCAAGCGCGCACCCTGGGCTGATCCCGGCCGACCGGCGCCTGGCCTGGTTTGTGGCCGAGTATCTAAGCTTCGTCGCGCACCACTGGGGTGGCTATGCGGTGTCGGAAGATGCCACCGCCTGGTACCTGGAGCCGCCTGACTGCAGTGAATGTCCCGGCATCCAGGGGGCGAAAGCGCCGATCTGCTCCGGCGTGACTGTGATCATCAAGGAACTGGCCCAGCAGATTATCGGCCGCCATATCCGAGTGGAAGAAGTCGCTTGCCAGGCGGTGGATGCGCCCCACTGCAAGCGGGCGATCTATAAATAGGTACGCTGTCCACAAAAGGCCTACACACCTCCCTACACCTCCTTGAGTGGCGCGGGCCACGTTGCCAATGTGGTACGCTGTCCACAAAAGGCCTACACACCTCCCTACACTGCCCCAACGTGTTGAGCAGGATCGCCCAATCGGAGTACGCTGTCCACAAGAGGCCTACACACCTCCCTACACCCCTCAGGCAACAAACGCCCACCTGCTGGCCCGCTCCTGCGCACAGGAGCGGGCCAGCAGGCGGGCTGCTTTACTTGACACTGGCCGGCGGCAAGATACCGTTCGGCACGTTGAAATCCCCGAAATCGGTGGTGTAGACGCCGTTGGCCGTCCGGCTGGGCGGCAGGGCCGGCACGGTGGTCACCTCGCGCAGGTCGCGGTAGTCGATCGTAGAGATGAAGAACTCGATGTACTGGTCGACGTAGACCGTGCCCTGGATCGTGATCGGGATGGCCACGCGCACGACCTGGACTGGCACGCCGTTGATCGTCGTCGGGCTCTCCAGGATCGCCTCCTGGGCATGATCCGCGACATACACTTTGTTGTACTCGGGCCAATGGTAGGGCGTGGGATCAGTCGACATCGTCCACGGGCCACTGGCGCCGGTCCGCTGGAACCGTTGAGCGCCGATGCGGATGACCTCGGCGATGGCGTCGGGCTGCCCCGGCCGCGGCGAGGTGACTTTGAGGTATTGCCGATCGGGGGCCTGGTACTGGTAGTCGGCGTAGTCGGTCGTGGTGGTGCCGTTGTCGGTCGTCAGGTTGACGCTGTGCCCTTTCAGGTTGGTCAGCGCGTTCATGGCGGCGTCGGATTTCGTCAGCAGATCGCGGATGGCCGCGGGCACGGGCTGCGGGGTCCCCGCGGGGGGCGGGCCCACGGTCACGGCGGGGGTGGGCGCGCCGCCGGGATATTTCTGGCGCAGCTGGAAGGTGCCGAGCTGGGAGAGCAGGACGTCGAAGGGCGGCTGGTTCTCGGGGTGCTTCTCGAAGACGGCGCGCTCGAAATACTGCACCGTGTAGGACTGGCCGTTGAGCGGGCTAACCTCGGTGAATTCATCGCTGATCGGAAAACCCTGCTGGGCCAGGCCGCCATGCTGCTGCCAGTATTGCAAGAACCGCCCGCCGACGACATGGCCGGTTTCTTTGAACAGCACACCGCCGGCGGCCGGCTGCTGGTTGGGCGCCCCATTGGGATATTTCTGCTGGTAGCGGACCGTGCCGAGCTGGCTCAGCAAGACGTCATACGGGGGCTGGTTCTCGGGGTGCTTCTCGAAGACGGCGCGCTCGAAATACTGCACCGTATACGGCTGGCCGTTGAGGTCGCTGACTTCGGTGAACTCCTCGGTCAGGGGGTAGCCCTGCTGGGCCAACCCACCATGGGCCTGCCAGTAGGTCCAGAACAGCCCCGCGACGGTATGGCCGGTCTCCGGGAAGGTGTGGGCCGTGCCCTGGGCGCGCACGCCGAGCCCCCCGGTCAGGCCCAGCGTGAGGAGCAGCGCGAGAATCCCCCTGCGCCGGCGCGACGGAGTCGATAGTGCCAACATAGTCTTCTCCTTGTCTGGCGGTACGGGTCGGACGGGTTGCGGGGAAGGCGATCCCCGCACCCTGCATAGCAGAAAGTGCGCCGCGCGTGGCGCGACAACAAAAGCCACTCCGCTGGGCGGGTGGCTTTTGTTGGGCGCGTTGTGGATGCGCGGCGGGGCCGGGCGCGCTACTTCTTGAAGTAATCCGCGTTGATCTGGGTATAATTCGCCCACTCGGCGGGCACATCATCCTGGGGGAAGATGGCGTTGACCGGGCATTCGGGCTCACAGGCGCCGCAGTCAATGCACTCGTCGGGGTCGATAAACAACTGCGCGGCGCCTTCGAAGCCCGACTCGTCCTTGCGCGGGTGAATACAATCGACCGGGCAGACGTCCACGCAGGACGCATCTTTGGTGCCAATACAAGGCTCCGTGATCACGTAAGTCATGATCGCATCTCCTCTATACTCAGGTTGGTAACTCGAGATCGGCGCTGGGCGCCTTGATTTGCGGGGATCTAGCCCGGCGGGTCGAGCCGAGTCCTAGGGCCACTCTGGCTGGCATTATACGACAGATCCGACCCCGGCGCAACTCCCTAGCCCAGACCGACGAGCGTGAGGAAGGCCGGGTCGGCGTGGAGCGCGGCGAAATCGGGGTCGGCCCCGGCCAGCTGGCGGAAGCTGGCATCGCCACGGATCGCCCGGGCCAGGTGCGCGAGCGCCGCCGCCTGGTCCGCCTGGAGACTATGGAGGCAGGCCAGGTTATAAAGCACCGCCGGGTCGTCCGGCCGCAGGGCGAGGGCGGCGGCATAGTCGGCCTGGGCCTCGGCATAGCGGCCCAGCTTCTGGTAGGTGATCCCGCGATTGGTCCGCGTCGGGGCATGGTCGGGGCGTAGCGCCAGGCTGCGGGTGTAATCGGCGAGGGCGGCATCCGGGCGTTCCAGGGCACTGCAGGCGTTGCCGCGGTTGGCCAAGATCGTCGGGTCGTCGGGCTGCGTGGCCAGGATCTCCGTAAAATCGGCCAGGGCCTCGGCGTAGCGGCCGAGCTGGTGATAGGTCAGCCCGCGGTTGGTGCGCGCGCTGTGTGTCGGGTCCAGGGCCAGCGCCGCGCTATAGTCGGCGACCGCGGCATCATAGCGGCCCAGGCTGTGATAGCTATTGCCGCGGTTGTAGAAGATGCCGGGGTCGTGGGGCTGGGCCGCCAGGGCCTGGGTGTAATCGGTCAGGGCCTCCGCATAGCGGCCCAGCCGGTGGTAGGCCAAGCCGCGATTATAGAGCAGATCAGGGTAGTGCGGATGGCGGGCCAGCGCCTGGCTGAAGTCGGCGACCGCGGCCGCGTAGCGCTCCAGGCTGGCATAGGTGCGGCCGCGGTCGCTGAGCGTGGCCGGGTGGGCGGGCCGGAGCTCCAGGCTGCGCGTATAGTCGGTCAGCGCCGCGGCGTAGTGGCCCAGTTGGTGGTGGGTATTGCCCCGCCGCTGGAGCAGGGCCGGGTCGGCCGGGCGCAGGGCCAGGGCCTGCGTGAAGTCGGCCAGCGCGTCCGTATAGCGGCCGAGCTGGAGGTAGGTGCGACCCCGCGCATAAAGGGCGCCGTGGTCGGCCGGTCCCGGGTCGAGGGCGCGGGCGAACTCGGCCAGGGCCTGCGGATCGCGCCGAGGCGCCACGGGGCCGGCCTGCTTGTGGAGCTCACGCTTGATCTGCACCAGCGCCGATTCGTCCAGGTCGAGGGCCAGCCGGCGGAGGGCCGGCGCTCCCGGCTGCGCCGCGCGGGCGCGCGCGAGCAGGTCGCCCAGCCGATCGTGGCTGGCGGCCCAATCGATCAGCTGCGCGATCAGCTGCCCGGGATCGCTCGGCGCCGCCGTGTCCTCCCCGCCGGCCGGCCAGGGCCCGTCGAGCAAGGGGGCGAGCGCCTCCCGGCTGGGGAAGGCCTGCAAGAGCGCCGTGTGTAACTGGATGCGCTGTAGGCCGCTGATCTCCATAAATTCCCTGCCTATTCGGCGAGATCCCGCAGGGGGACCGCGCGCTCCCCCGTTTCGAGGTAGTGGGCTTGCTGCGCGTAGATTTGCGCGAGGCGGCGCACATCCGCGCTGTACTCGGCCAATAGCGCGTCGGCTTGGGCGGGCCGGGCTCCATGCTGGCGGAGCTGGGACACACGGGCCTGAATCATCCCCCGGCGGGCTCCGAGGTTGTCCCACGTGAAGCGGCCGGAGAGCATCTCGTCCACGATGACGGCCACGAAGTGGTCACGGGCCCGATCCCGCGTCGCCGCATCCAGTTGGTAGTACGTTTTCGTAATCACTTCTCCTTTGCCTGTATCGCCGCCGGACGGCGACAGCTGGGCCGACCCGCAAGCCTCGACGGAAGCTGCACCCCGTCTATTATACGCTAATCCAATCGGCGGATTCTGTTTCCGCTTTTTCCCCGCCAGTTGACATAGATAGAGTAAATGCGGTATAATGTCTAGTAGAACATAAGTTCTACCTAGCCGCAGATTGTGTGTTACGCCGCGTGTTGAGTGACTAGCAGGAGGACTGACGAGATGAAGACCGAGAAGACCCTGAATGGCACCGCCGAGCAAATCGCGCTGCTGGATGCTCCCCTGGCGCCCGCCGCCACGGACGCGCCGGCCACCGCGGACGGCTTTGATCCCTCGCGTTACCTGACGAAAATCGATGGCCGCGATTATCTGGAGGTCAAGTGGCGCCTCCTCTGGCTGCGCACCGAGTACCCGGCGGCCCGCATCCAGACCGAGATGGTGAAGTACGAGGACGGGTTTGCCCTCTTCCGGGCTGAAGTGACCCTGCCCACGGGCGCGGCCGCCACCGGCTGGGGCTCGGAGACGATCCACGACTTCGCCGACTACATCGAAGCGGCCGAAACGAAGGCCATCGGGCGCGCGCTCGCCGGCCTCGGCTTCGGCACCCAGTTCTGCCGGGACTTCGACTTCGCCGCGGAGGCCCGCGCCGCGGCGCCGCGCCCGCAGATCGTCGACGCGCCGGTGGACTACGCCACGGTGGCCGGCCACGGCACGGCGCCCGGGCACAACGTGGTGGCGCTGGCCCCGCGGCCGCCTGCCGCGGGCCCGCGGCCCGGCGGCACGGTGACCGATAAGCAGCTGAAGGCGATTTACGCGATCGCCCGCGCCGCTCGGCACCTCTCCGAGGCCGAGGTCGAGGCCCGCTGCCAGGAGCTCTATCACTGCCCGCCCGACGAGCTGTCGAAGGTGGAAGCCTCGCAGTTCATCGATGCCCTGAAGGGCGAGCAGGCGGCCTGAAGGACACCAATCCGCTTCCGGTTGCGGAGCGCCTCGCCCGAGGCGCTCCGGCCGGGCGAGGGGGGGAGCACGATGCGTGGTTATGATGAGCTGTTCAACACCCGGCAGGCGGCCGCGTTTCTGGGCGTTGGCGAGCTGACGGTCCGCCTGGCGGTCAAAGAGGGCAAGCTCCGCGCCTGGCGGCTGCCCAACCAGCGCGACGTGCTGATCCGCAAGCGGGACCTGCTGCCCTTCCGCGAGCCCGGCCACGAGTTGCTCGGCCCCCGCCAGCTGTCGCTGTTCGGCGATGGCGGTGAGGCGGCTTGACGAGGCGTTAGTCGTCAGTCGCCAGTCGTCAGTCGTCAGTGGAGACGGACGGAGGGGCGGCGGCACCGCCTCGCCGCCGGCAACCGGCCGGTGGAGATGGGGAGAGGCCTCCTCTGTTTCTTGCTGACTGCTGGTTATGGTATAGGTTGGAAGTGGAGCGCCCGCGGCGGTTGTCGCGGGCGCTTTGCTTTGTGCCGGCCCTGGGCCAGTCGCGGAGCCGCGCTGCGTCGATAGGCATGGCTCTCCATTGACTGCTGGCAGCGATCCCCCTTACGACCGGGCCCCCGGGGCGCCGCCCTCCCGGACTGTAGGAGCGGGCTCTGTCCCGCGATGCCGCCCCAGGATGCGATCGCCCACCGCGTCAGTATTCCGCATTCCGCATTCCGCACTCCGCATTCCGCATTTCGTCCGCACCCCACCATCGCGGGACGGAGCCCGCTCCTACC
>DATGEF010000345.1:0-9950 GCA_035310405.1 Chloroflexia bacterium
GCGCAGCCGCACCACCGCCGATTTCCAGCGCCCCGGCCTGCCGCCCCCGCCCCACCCGCCCGGCGATCGCCCGGGCCCCGGCCAGCCGGGCGATGGCCGCGAGTCGCCGCTGGCGATCATCGCCGGCAAGCTGGGCCTGACCGAAGACGCCGTGCGCGCCGCCCTGGAGAACAACCAGTCGGTGGCCCAACTGGCGACGGCGCATAACGTGCCGCTGAGCAGCCTGGTGGACGCCGTGGTCGCCGACCCGGCCGCGCACCTGGCCCAACAGGTCAAGGACGGCCAGCTGACCCAGGCCGAGGCCGACCAGCGCCTGGCCGATCTGCGCAGCCGCACCACCGCCGACTTCCAGCGCCCCGGCCTGCCGCCCCCGCCCCACCCGCCCGGCGATCGCCCGGCCCCCAACTACGGGCCCGGTCCTGATCCGGATGCCACGCCGGGAACGGGCCAATAAGGTTATCGGCACAAGCGACCCCTGGGCCAGGACTCCCCGTCCCGGCCCAGGGGTGCGTAGCATGTAGCGGCCCGTTGTGCTATGCTACGCCATATGCTACGCAGGAGGAGTCAACCCCTATGGCCCAGCAGATCCTGGTCGTCGACGACGATCACCATATTACGCGCTTGGTCCAGGCCTATCTGGAACAGGAGGGCTACCAGGTGCGCACCGCGGCCACCGGCACGGACGGCCTGCATTTGCTGCGCCACACGCGCCCCGATCTGCTCCTGCTCGACCTCATGCTCCCCGATCGCTCCGGCTGGGACCTGACCCGGCTGATCCGCCAGGACCCGGCCCTCAGCACCTTACCGATCATCCTGCTGACGGCGCGCGTGGAAGATACGGATAAGATCCTGGGCCTGGAACTCGGCGCGGACGACTACATTACCAAGCCGTTCAATCCGCGCGAGGTCGTGGCCCGGGTGCGCGCCCTGTTACGCCGCGTGGGGGGCGGGCCCCCGCCGGTCCCCGCCGTGCTCCAGGTCGGCGCCCTGCGGCTGGACGTCGCCGGGCACCAGGTGACCCTCGCCCAGCAGTCCATCGAGGTGACGCCGACCGAATTCGCGCTGCTGCAGGTGCTGGTGACGCACCCCGGCCAGGTCTTTACCCGGCTGCAGCTGATCGAGCAGGCCCTGGGTAGCTCGTACGCGGGACTCGAACGGACCGTGGATAGCCATATCCGCAACTTGCGGAAGAAGATCGAGCCCGACCCGACGGCGCCCCGCTATATTCAAGCGGTGTTCGGGGTGGGCTACCGGCTGCGCCGCGAGGAGGACCCCGGATGAACAAACTCTGGGTCTGGTTGAGCCTGGTCCTGGGGCTGGTGACCGCCAGCAGCGTCGGGGCGGTGGCCCTGCTGGCCCACCAGTACGTGAACCAGGATTTCCGGAGTTTCCTGGTGGTGAGCCAGGTGCAGGAGATCGGGCTGGACACCGACCTGGCCGCCTACTGGGGGCACACCGGGAGCTGGGCCGGGGTCGACGCGGTCATCCGCGGCCCGCAGCGCCCCAACCCCCCGGGCGTGCCCCCCGGCGCGCCCCCACGGGGGCTGGATATCGGCCGGCTGCGCTTGACCGACGCGGCCGGACAGGTCGTGTATCCGCCGGCCGGGCAGGCCCCGCCCCCCGCGCCGCCGCCGCCCGCGGGACCCGGCCGCCCACCCGCCCTGTTGCCCCCCGCGCCCCCGAGCGAGGTGCCGGTGCCGATCGAATGGCAGGGCCGGACGGTCGGCACCCTCTGGGTGCGCACGCTGCCCGCCGACCCCCTGGCGCGCCCGGCCCAGGCCTTCCTGGGCGAGATGAACCAGGTGCTCCTCCAGGCCGGGCTCCTGGTGGGCGGCGGCGGGCTCCTGGTGGGCGTGGGCCTGGCCATCTGGCTGGCCGCCCCGCTGGCGCGGATGGAACGCGCGACCCGGCAGATCGCCGCCGGGCAGCTGGAGCAGCAGGTGCCCACGCGGGGGGTCGCCGAGATGGCGCGCCTGGCGCGGGCCTTCAACGAGATGGCGGCCAGCTTACGGCGGAGCGAGCAGTTGCGGCGTAGCATGGTCAGCGATATCGCCCACGAGCTGCGCACCCCGCTGAGCGTGCTGCAAGGCAACTTACAGGCCCTGTTGGACGGCGTCTATCCCCTCGCCCCGGCCGAGATCGCCACCCTGTACGACGAAACGCGCCTCTTGAACCGGCTGGTCACCGACCTGCATGAGCTGGCCCAGGCCGAGGCGGGCCAGCTGCGCTTACAGTGCCAGGCGGTGGTCGTCGAGCCGCTTGTGCAGGGCGTCGTCGCCCTGTTCGGGGAGCCGGCGCGCACGGGCGGAGTCACCCTCGCCGTCCACGCGGCCCCGGCGCTCCCCGCGGTGTGGGCGGACCCCGCGCGGGTCCGGCAGGTGCTGACCAACCTGGTCGGCAACGCGGTGCGCTATACGCCGGCCGGCGGCGCGATTACCATTACCCTGGCCGCCGCCCCCGGTCCCCCCGGCCCCGCCCGGCCGGCCCGTCTGCCGGCCGCGCCGATGGTGCGCATCGAGGTCGCGGATACGGGCCCGGGCCTGTCCGCCGACGAGGCCGGGCAGGTGTTTGGGCGCTTCTGGCGGGCCGACCAGGCGCGCGCCCGAGAGACCGGGGGCGCGGGATTGGGCCTGGCCATTGCCCGCCAGCTGGTGGAGGCCCAGGGCGGGCAGATTGGCGTCACGAGCGCGGTCGGGCAGGGCAGCCGTTTCTGGTTTACCCTGCCGCCGGTGCGCGCGTAGTGCCGGTTCCGGCGACCGGTTGGGGTTACGTAGCGAGGAGTGAGCACCCCCAGGTGCGAACGGCGGGGCGCGACCCGTTCGCACCTGGGGGTGCTCACTCCTCATTCCCCCATCGCTGGCTTGATCCTGCACTAGGGGCCGGTCAGGGCGCGGTGGCATGCACCATGGGGCTGGCCGTGCAGCCACCCGCGGGCGGGGCGGTGCCGTCGGCCGCATGCACCGCAAAACAGCCCATCCAGCCCTTGGCCGAGAACTCCGCCTGGTGGGCATGGAACATATAATCGCCCGGCGTGTTATAGGTGAATTCCAGGATATGCCGCTCGCCCTGGCTGAGCATGACCGTGTCGGTGTACTCATCCGGTTGCGCGCGCGTCCCGGTGCGGAACAGCCAGAAGAAATTGGCGTGCAAATGGAACGAGTTGATCGGGTCGATGCCCGTCATGTTGACGAGGTAGATGCGCACCCGCTCGCCCACCACCAGGGGAATAGGGTGGTGATAGTAGGCAAAAGGGACACTGTTGACGGCGTAGATATCGTTCTCGCCGTCGCCGTTCAGGTCAAACGCGTTCATGACCATCACCAATTCATGCGCCGGCGGCCGGGGGGTGCGCGGATCGATGATAAAGGCGCCATAGAGGCCCCGATCGATATGCTCGTCCAGCGGCTCGATATGGCAGTGGTAGAGCTGTAAACCGGCCGGCCCGGCGGTGAAGGTGTAGATGCGCTGGGCGCCCGGATCCACCGGCTCCAGGCCGTCCTGGTCCGCCGGGTGGATGCCGTGAAAGTGGATCGAGTGCGGTTGGCTGCCGGCGTTGACGAAGGTCACCTGGACCTGGTCGCCTTCCGTCGCGCGCAGGGTCGGGCCCGGGACGCGATCGTTGTAGGTCCAGGCGTCGAAGAAGATCCCCGGGGCGAGTTCGAGCCGCTTGTCGCGGGCGACGATGGTGTAACGGCGCTGGATCTGCCCGCTGGGTAGCCGGGTGACCTGGCCGCTATCAAAATCGGTCAGCAGCTTGTCGGGGTCGAACCCCAGGAGTCGCGGATCCACCGGCCCGGCCATCAGCTGGGCCTCGGTCAGGGCCAGGCGCGTGGGGACCGGCGTGGGGCCGGCGCTCGACAGAGCCACGGGGTGGGCGTCGGGGCGCGTCACGATCCCGGCCAGACTGGCCAGGCAGAGCAGCCCGGCGAATGCGAGCCACCAGCGGTGGAAGCGGCCCGGGAGCAGGGGCGGCCGGACGTGCCGATCGGCGTCGCGGTCGTGGTAGAGCATGACAATATCCTTTCGTGCCGCTACCGTCTGTGGGTAGCGCGCGGTGAGCAGGGGGCGGAACCGGCCGCGGGCGCCAGCCCTAGCGGCGTTTTGCGTGATGGGGCTAGTATAGTCGGCACTTGTGCAGAACTGATGGAAACGGCGTGCAGATTATGTGCGCGGGGCGGCACGATCCCGCAACCGGTTACGGCTTGGACCGTTGGACTCTATGACCGCGCCGCCACACTGCGGTGCCCGCGTCCCGATCGCGTTACGCGTAGGCTGCTGCTTGATCCTGGAGGATAATACACCATGCCCCATGATATTCGCCCCCGCCTGGTCCTGGCCTTACTCCTGGGCCTCCTGACTGTCCCAGGGCCCACGGCCTTCTCGGCGGCCGCCATCGCCCCCGCGGCGGCCGCCTGCGTCGCGACCGGCCACTTGATCAGCGGGCCGACCCTGAACCGCGATCCCAACGGCGCCTTGCTGGCGGTGGCGGCGGCCGGGCCGGGCGATGTCTGGGCGGTCGGGTTCTCCGGAATTATGGGATCAACCATGATTGCCCACTGGACCGGCACGGCCTGGGAGCAGGTTGCCAGCCCCGGCGAATCATACGCCAATGCCATCCTGAGCGCGTTGGCAGTGATCAACCCGCGCGATATCTGGGCCGTGGGCTTCTACAACGAGCCCGCCCAGCCGCTACTGGAGCATTGGGACGGTGCCGCGTGGGCCATCCGGGCGGCACCGCCGCAGGCGCGCGGTGTGGAATTGAACCAGGTAGCGGCGAGCGGGCCGTCCGACGTCTGGATTACGGGTCATACCACCGCGACAGGCGAAGGCCGGGTGTTCCACTGGGACGGGCAGGCCTGGCAGGAGACCCCCGTTCCCCACCCGCCCGGGCTCCGGGTGAAGTGGGCGGGTCTGGTGGCGCCGGCCGCCGCCCAGGCCTGGATGGTGGGCGGCGGCTATGACTCCAGCGACGACGAGACCACCGCGCTACTGGCCCACTGGGATGGGCGCACCTGGGCGACACAAGGTATCGCGGTGCTACCGACCGGCACCCACTTCACGGCCATCGCCGCGCATGGGCCGCAGGATGTGTGGGCCGTGGGCACCCTGTACCTCACCTCCGGCCCGAGCGCGACGGCGCTCCCCAGCCCTTTACCGGCGGGTGACGCGGGGGCGCGATCGCGGACGGTGTTCGTTCATTGGGATGGGCAGCAGTGGAGCCCGGTGCCCGCGCCCAACGACTACGAGATCCACTCCCTGACGGTCGTGAGCCCCACGGAGGCCTGGGCGGGGGGCACGGACGTCCATGACAGTGGTGAGCGCTGGGGCCTCCTGCACTGGGATGGCGCACAGTGGACGCGGGTGGCGATTATTGGGGGCAACGTAGCGGACTATCACTCCCAACTGAGCGGCGTGGCGGCCGAAGGCCCCAACGATGTCTGGGCGGTCGGATCGGGCGGGGTTTGGGGGTGGGAACCCCTCTTGAGCCTTGTGCATATCTTCCGCGACTGCGCGGTGCCTACGGCTCCGGCCCCCGATCCGCAGGACCCGGCGATCACCTACTTCCCGGCCACCGGTCACACCTTGCGCGGCCTCTTCCGCGCGTACTGGCAAGCGCACGGAGGGCTGGCGCAATTCGGGTATCCGATCACCGAGGAATTTCCGGAGAAAAACGCCACCGATGGCCGGGTGTATACCGTGCAGTACTTCGAGCGCAACCGCTTCGAAGCGCACCCGGAGAATGCCGGCACCCCCTATGAGGTACTGCTCGGGTTGTTGGGCCGCACGATGACGACGCGCCCGCCCGGGGAGTGGGGAGAGACGTTCCAGGCGGAGGCGTTCCGCCCGCTGCGGCAGGGTCCGGCCGGCGCGCGCTTCTTCCCGGCCAGCGGCCACAGCCTGGCCCCCGAGTTCCGCGCCTACTGGGAGGGGCGCGGCGGGCTGGCCGTCTACGGCTACCCGATCAGCGAAGGCTTCCAGGAGACCAGCCCGACCGACGGGCAGACGTACCTGGTGCAATACTTTGAGCGCAATCGGCTGGAACTCCATCCCGAACTCCCGCCCGCCTACCGGGTGAGTCTCGGGCTGCTGGGGGTCGATCTGCTGCGCAGCCGGGGCTGGGTCCCGTGACCCAGCGCTCGCCGCGCGGTCGCCGCACCCGGCCCGTCGTCGCGGCGGCCATCCTGCTGATTCTGGGCGTGGGCCTGCTGCAGGGCCCGGCCCTCTTCGGCAACGGGCCGGTGCCCCCCGCGCCGCCCCCGCCGGCGCGCCCGCCCACGATACCAGCCCCCGCTCCCACGCGATCACCCCGGCCGGCGGGCCCTACGGTCGCGGTGGGCCCGCTGCTGCCCGTGCCCGGGGCGGCCATCGGCCCGGCCAATGTCGATAAAATTACGCAGTTGGCCCGCTGGGGGCGGGGCACCGCCGAACACATCGCCTACTCGCCCGATGGACATCTCCTGGCCCTCGCCACCTCGCTGGGCATCTCTTTGTACGATGCCGCGGCGTACGACGAGGTGCGCTTCTTGGAGACGAACGCCGCCGTCGACGTGATCGCCTTTGCGCCCGACGGTCAGACGCTCGCCGCCGGCACGACGGCGCATCAAGTCCTGCTCTGGCGCCTGCGCGATGGTCACCTGCTGCGGACATTGGAGCGGCACTTCAATCCGATCAGCGGCCTGGCGTTTAGTCCGGATAGCCAGATCCTGGCCTCGGGCGCCTCCGACGAGCCCATTCGGCTCTGGCGGGTCGGCGACGGCACGATTATCCGCAGCCTGACGGCGCCGGGCCGCGTCTTCAGCCTGGCCTTCTCCCCGGACGGGCAAACCCTCGCCACAGGTCAGTTTAAGTGGGTGTATCTCTGGCGCGTCGCCGACGGCCAGCTCCTGCATACGCTGGAGGGCCATAGCGCCAACGTCCTGAGTCTCGCCTTCGCCCCCAATGGGCAGCTGTTAGCCTCCGCCGCCACGGACATGACGGTCCAGTTGTGGCAAATGCCGCAGGGCACCCCGGTGCGCGCCTTGAGTGGGCATGAAGGGCCCATCCCCAGCGTGGCATTTACGCCCGATGGCCAGAGCCTGGTGACCGGGTCGTGGGATACGACTATGCGCTTATGGCGGGTCGCCGATGGGACGCCCCTGCTGACGTTTGAAGATCAGTCGGGACCCGTCGTGAGCCTCGCCTTTGCCCGCGACGGCCAGACCCTGGCTTCCGTGGTGGGAGATGGCACGGTCCGCTTCTCCCGGGTGGCGGATGGGGCCTTGGTGCAAAAGCTGGCCGGGCACACCACCTCGGTCTTAAGCCTAGCCTTTACCCCCGATGGGCAAACGCTCGCCGTGGGCCGGGCCGGCGGTGGGGCAGAGATCTGGCATGTGCCGGATGGTAGCTTATCCCAGGTACTCGACCGGGCCGGGTGGGTGGACTGTGTGGCTATCGCCCCCGATGGCCAGACCCTGGCCACGGGCTCGGCCGATGGCGCCGTCCGGCTGTGGCGGCTGGATGGGACACCGATCCGCAGCCTGACGACCGTGCTCAGCCTGGTGTCCAGCGTCGCTTTCGCGGCCGATGGCCGCACCCTGGCCGCGGGCCGCGCCGATAATACGGTTCAGCTCTGGAGTCTCCCAGACGGCCAGCCGGGGCCCCTGCTCCGCGGTCCCACGAGCCCGGTGACGAGCGTCGCCTTCACCCCGGACGGCCAGACGGTGCTCGCCGGGGCCAGCGACAGCTCGGTCCGGGCCTGGCGCACCCTGGATGGCGCCGGAGCCCGTATCCTGGCGCAAGGCCAGGGCCGCATCGCCAGCCTGGCGGTGGCCCCGGACGGGCAAACAGTCGCCGCCGGCACGGTCTATGGCGAGGTACATTATATCCGCATCCGGGACGGCGCGTTGCTACGGAGCCAACCCGGGGGCCTCTATAACCTGACCAGCCTGGCCTTTACGCCCGACGGGCAAACGCTCGCCGTGGGCACGGATAAGGGGGACCTCCAGCTCTGGCGGGTCGCCGATGGCACCCTCCTGCGCACCTTGCAGGGCCATACGGGGGGCCTGACCAGTCTGGCCTTCACGGCGGAGGGCCGGCTCCTGGCCTCGGGGTCGTATGATGGGACGATCCGCCTCTGGGGCGTCCACTAACCCGCGGCCCCAGGCCCGCCGGAGCCGCGAACAGGGCCCTACTCCGCGTGCGTGTCCCGCTGCCCGAGCAAGTCCTCTAATTGGCTGCGAGTGCCGGTCACGATCGCCCGCAGACGGGTCAGCTTCGCCGGATCGCCCCCCGCAGCCATCACCGCCATCCACATCAGCCGCGCGACTTCCAGGCTTTCATGCCGTAACGCCTGGAGCTCGGGCCGCCCCTGCTGCCCGAAGGGGCCATGCGATCCGTGCCAGGACCGCCCCCCGCCCCGGGGTCCGCCCGATTCCTCGGCCTGCCGGCGATGCTCCTCCAGCGCCTGGCGGCCGGCCGCGGTGAGGGTGTACACCTTCTTGCCATCCGCCGTCTGGCTCGTGATCCATTCCCGGTCTTCCATCAACTGCAACGATGGGTAGACCGCGCCGGCACTCGGCGTATAGAAGCCCCCAGCCTGCTCTTCCAGCTCCTTGATCATCTCGTAGCCGTGCTTGGGCCGTTCCGTAAGCAAGGTCAGCAGCTGATACTTCAGGTCCCCGCGCCCAAAGGCCCGCGGCCCACCCGGGCCGCCCGGGAATCCCCGGCCCATCCGCCAGAGCCCCCCACTCCACGGTGGGCCGAATGGTGGGCGCCCGAACCCGGTCCCGGCCGGCGCCCTTTCCGGCGCCCCCGGCGCGCAATCGTGCATCCCGGCAAATGCCGGGTGCCGGTGATGCATACCCCATCGGTGAAACATATATTATCTCCTTTTGTCGGGCGCAGCGGGCCTGGAGTTCCCAGACTCCGCCGCTGTTCTATAGTTGACGGCATATCTCGATATAACAAGATATATCTTATTATATCTTGTTTTCGAGCGCTTGTCAATAGCCGACGGGCTTTCCTGCGCCAATAGGTGTATAATAGGGGGGGGACCCGCCATCGATCGCGCAACCGGCGGTCCCGCCACGCCACTAGTGCCAGGAGTCTACCGATGCCGCATACCGCCAGTTGCGCCGCCCGGGGCGCGCTACCGAGCACCAGGTCGTGAGGCCCGCAGAGCTCGCCCGGCTCGCCGCGCTGGGCATCCACCCCGCGGACCTGACCGGACGCCTGCGGCTCGTGCTGGTTATCGGCTGCTACCGGGACTTCCGCTTCACCCGCGATATCCTGAAGAGTGGCGCCGTCGGGGCCCAGGTCGACCAGGCGATCAGCGCCCTTGAGCAACTCGGCGCGCACTGTGATTGCGAAGTGTTCCAGGCCATGGGCCAGCCCCCGCGCGGGGTGCTCTGGCACAACCCGGCCGCCGCGCGCATCGCCGAGCGCGGCTCCGCGCTCCCGCCGGCGGGCGCCCGCTCCTGATAGCTGCATAAGGGAATCAGGCGCAATAAATCATCCACGAAGGACACGAAGAAACACGAAGGAATAAACTGGTCCTGAATGATCGTGTCGTGCCTCGGGCCGGCCCCTTTCCCAGGGCGCCGGCCATTTTTACGGGCTTGACAAACTAATATACTTAGTTTACAATTAATGTAGTTAGTTAAGGTTTGGCGAGGACAGACGGATCTCACGATCTTTGCTCGGCGATAGGACGCGATCGCCATACTACCGCCATCGCGCTCGGAGACATACATTAGCAAGAATACTACAGAATTTGTCATTCTGAGCGCAGCGAAGAATCCGTTGGGGCGCGGATCGGTTCGGGGTCGGCGGATAACGGCCCCATCCGCGCGAACTTAAGCCGCAGAGGGCGACTCGGCCGGGGTAGGAGCGGGTCTGAGACCCGCTTGGTGGGTAGAGTGAGAGTTGTGGCCGGAGCCGCTGGGGGGCCGGGCGGCTCCGGCCACAGGCGG
>DATGEF010000346.1:0-12178 GCA_035310405.1 Chloroflexia bacterium
AGCCGGCCGATAAGCCGACCGCATTGGCACAGCGCAGCGTATCCCCCGGCCCGCGCAGGAACACGGCCGCCCGGTCCGCCCCGAACAGCTGCCGGGTCTGACTCAGGAGCAGTTCGACAATCGGCTCCAGCTCCAGCGTCGAGGTAATGAGCGTGGAAAGATTATATAAGGCCTCCGCCCGGCGGCGCGCCGTCAGGTAGCGCTGCCGGAAGCTCCCCCCCTCGGGGTCCGCTGCGTCCGGATCCAGGCCGGGGGCTGCATCCATGGCGGGCGCCATGTCAGGACCCCGCCCGCCGGCCCGGAAATGGAGAAATCAGCAAAGTCTATCCTCGGGATAGTGCGTTCGAGTCAGTACCGGCGCTCTAGCCAACATCGTCGATAGCGCCGGTCGCGCCGGTATAGCCGGTAGGGTAAATGGTAAGGATAGGAAAACGGCAGATCCAGTACCCCTTTTTGTGCTCTATCGCCTAGTATACCCATCCTGCTCGTCAAGGTCAAGGGCGGTGCCGCCCCGCACCGCCGCCGGGTGCAACCGGGCCGTGGGGGTCGGCCGGCGACCGTGCATAAGACTATGCCGATATTGCCCGCCCTGCTCAACTATGCTACAATAGAGCCCAGGCGAAAGGCCGGTCAGGCACGAACCGTCGGTGTAAGACCAGGGAGCTGTACCCATGACCCATACCGTATCGGGACTGACCATGCGGTCGATCCTCGAAGGCATCAAAAAAGTGAGCGGCCCGCAATATAAACTCGTGCTCCAAATGTCCGGCCTCGGCCGCTTTGAGGCTGAAGATAACTGGCCGGCCGCCGATTTTACCCCGGTCGCGACCCAGCAGGAGTTGGAGACGATCTTTGGCTCGATCTATAAGCTGTTGGGTGAGTCGATCACCCGGCTGTTTCTGCGCAATTATAGTGCGGGGGTGCTCCAGGTAATCGCCGGGTCCGACTGGTGGCAGGCCCAACTGGCGCGCAGTCGGGAGATCCCGGCGGGGCAGCGCCTCGGCTGGAGTGTCCAGATGATGGTCCAGGCGAGTAAAGATATGCAATGGGCCACCGCCGAGTTCCAGGAAGATGACAAAGCGTACTACATGCTGACGCGCAATTGCCCGATTTGCGCGCAGATCGCGGGCAGCCACGCGCCCCTGTGTGCCTCCGAGGAGCAGATCTATGGGGGCCTGGTGCTGCAGCTGGTGGGCTACCGGGTGGTCGTGCGGGAAGTCGCGTGTATGGCCATGGGCGCGCCCGCCTGCAAAGTCGCCTTTTACAAAAAATAGCCCGCTCGTCAGCGTCAGGGCGGCAAAAAGCCGTAAGCGTGCCTGACGCTAGCGGGACCGCCGCAGTTGACAAGGATCGCGCTAGTGGCATACAATGCAGCTATGGACGAGCACATGGTACAGCATCTCACCCCGACCTCGCTGGCGCGCAACGAGCTGTTCCAGGGCCTGTCGACGGAGGAGCTGGAGGGCTTAGCCGAGCGCCTGCGCTATCGCCGGGCGAAGAAAGGCACCATCCTCTGCCATGAAGGGGACCCCAGCGACTCGATGTACATCATCGAAGCCGGGCAGGTGAAGGTCTATAAAGAGACCGCCGAAGGGCGTAGCGTCCTGGCCACCCTCGGCCCCGGCACCCCCGTCGGCGAGATGGCCCTGCTCACCGGCGAGACGCGCAGCGCCACGATTATCGTCAGCATCGACGCCGAACTCTGGGAGCTGACCAAAGAGGATTTCGACGCCGTCCTCCGCCAATACCCGGCCATCCCCTTGACCTTCAGCCGCGTGCTCGCCCAGCGGCTCAGCCGGACCGATAGCCGCGTCGAGCCCGAGGACTTTTCGCGCCTGGTCGGGCTCGTCTGCGTCCCGCCCGAGGCCACCCGCCTGGCCGAGAGCATGGCCCGGCAGAGCGGCCGGCAGGTGCTCTTGCTCGACCTGGTGGAAACGGGCGACGAATGCAGCACCGTCGACCCGGCCGACCCCTTCCACGACGTGGTCGCCCTCTCCCCCAGCGTCTCGCGCGTCGACGTGCCCGTGGAAGTCAGCAGCGGCGATTTCAGCGAGATCGCCTCCCGGTTGCTGGGCCGCTTCGACCACTTGCTCGTCCGCCTGCCCGACCAGGGCGGGCCCTATCTGGTCCAGGCCCTCGACCTCTGCGACGTGGTGATTATTTTCGGGCAGCGGGTCGGCCACTGGGTGCTCCGCAGCCAACTGCCGCCGGCGCGTATCTGGCAGGTCCAGGGCACCAACGATCCGAGCTATAACCGGGACCGCGGCGACCGCGACCTGGACCGCCTGGCGCGGCGCGTGGTGCGCATGTGCGTCGGCCTGGCCTTGAGCAGCGGCGCGGCCCATGGGCTGGCCCACATCGGCGTCATGCGCGTGCTGATCGAGAACAACATCCCGATCGATATGGTGGCCGGCACCAGCATGGGCTCGCTGATCGGCGCCGCCTTCGTCTGCGGCGCCAACCCGGACGAGCTTTATAAGCTGGGTAAGGAATTCTCCGGCGTGAAGAAGTGGGCCAACTGGCGCAAATTCTGGGACTTCCAGTTCCCCCGCTCCGGCGTCGTCAAGGGCAACGCGGCCAAGCGCTGGATCGAGCATTGGACGCGCGGCAAGACCTTTGACGACCTGGAGATCCCCTTCTTCGTCGTCGCCGCCGAAGTTCTGACCGGGCGCGCCGTGACCTTCACCAGCGGCAAAATCGCCGATGCGGTGCGCGCCAGCGTCTCGATGCCGGGGATTATGCAGCCCGTGCTCTATAAGGACGAGTTCCTGGTCGACGGCGGCCAGGTCGACCCCGTGCCGTGCAGCACCCTGGCCACCGCGGGCGCCAACATCATCATCGCCTCGAATGTCATCCCGCAGGTGGAAGAGCGGGCCTACCGCAGCGTCCGCATGCGCGTGGGCCCCGGCCGGCCCCCGACCATTCTCGAAATCTACAACAGCATGCGGGAGATCATGGAAGCCCAAATTGCCGTGCTGAAAATGGCGCCCTATGATGTGCTGATTTCGCCCAAGGTCGGCATGTACAGCGCCACCGAGGCCGAGCGGCTCGACGAGTTTGTCCGCCTGGGGGAAGAAGCGGCCAAGACCCAGGTCGACAATATTAAGCAGCTCTTGAAGCCGGGCGTGCTCCGCCAGCGCCGCTAACCCCCTGACTCGGATTCGTCCGCTACCTGCTTCCCGGAGTCCTGCTATGCCCCCCAAGCTCCCGCGCTACCGGACGGCCGGTCTCCTGGGCCTCGTGCTGCTGGCGACCCTGATCCGGCCCGCTCCGGGGAGCAGCCAGGCGGCGCCCGCCGCCCCGCCGGCTGCCGGGGAACCCCGCTTTTATGCCCCCACCGGCCAAACGCTGGATGGCGCGTTTACGGCGTTCTACGACAGCCACGGCGGGCTCGCCGTCTTCGGCTACCCCATCGACGCGGCGCACCAGGAAGGCGGCTACCTGGTCCAATATAGCGAGCGCGAGCGGCTGGAATACCACCCCGAATATGCGGGCACACCCTTCGCAGTCCTGCTCGGCCGGCTGGGCGCCGGCCTGACTGCCGACCGGGCGGATGGCCCCTTCGCGCCCGTCGCGCCGGGCAGCACGGCCGGCATGGCCTATGTGCCGCAGACCCATCACCAGCTGGGCGGCCGGTTCCTTACCTACTGGCAGGCCGAGGGCGGGCTGGCCCTGTTTGGCTATCCGATCTCCGAGGAGTTCGTGGAGGATGGGGTGCGCCAACAATGGTTCGAGCGCGCCCGCTTCGAGTACCATCCAGAGCTCCCTGCCGCCTTTCAGGTCTCGCTCGGCCTGCTCGGCCGCGAGATCGTCGCGCGGCAGGCGGCCACGCCCGGTGCGATCGCCGTCGCCGCCGGCCCGCCCCGGCCCCGGCATCTCCAACTCGGCCTCGCGCAGGGCGGCGAGTCGCCGGAGCCCGGCTTCCTGCATAATGCCGTGCCCCTCATCGGGGCGCTCGGCGTCTCCCTCATCCGGCTCGACAACCTCTACACCTCCTATCACGTCGTGACCCGCGACGCGAGCGGCCATTTGGTCTACAACTGGAGTGCGCTAGACCAGGTGGTCGACGACGTGCGGGCCATGGGCGCCCAACCCCTGATGTGCCTGAGCTATACCCCGCCGGCGCTGTCGCCGGACGGCTCGCCGATCCAGCCGCCCACCTCGCTGGACGACTGGCGGCAGCTGGTGCAGGCCACCGTCCGGCACTTCAATATCGACCGCGGGCTTGGCATCCAGTACTGGGAGGTCTGGAATGAGCCGGATCAGTGGGGTTTCTGGCGCGGCTCCTGGCCCGACTACCTCCAGTTATACGACGTCACGCGCGAGGCGGTGCACGCCGTCGACCCGCAGGCCCGGGTGGGCGGCCCCGCCCGCGCCAACTTCGATCCGGGCGCGCTGAATTGGTTCCTGAGCCACCAGGAGCAGCCGGGATCGGCCGGGGGGGTCGACTTCCTCTCCTGGCATGCCTATGGGTTCGCGCCCCAGTCGATCGCCGATCAGATCGGTACCGTGCGCAACCTGCTGGCCACGCACCCCACGCTCCGGCCGGAGTTGGCGATCACCGAATTCAATGTCACCCCGGGCGACGGCGACACCAGCATCGCGCACCTGAGCGACACCAGCCAGGGCGCTGCCTTCGTGCTGGCCGAGCTCAACGCCATGGACCGCGCCGGGCTCGACCGCGCCTTTCTCTTCGAGATCAAAGACGGCTATAACCCCCAGGGGGCCTACTGGGGCCGCTGGGGCATGATCACCAATGACGGCCACACCAAGCCGGTCTATCATGCCATCCGCGCCTACCAGGACCTGGGCGCGCAGCGCCTGCCGGTGCAGATCAGCGGGGGTCCAGGGGTGGGGGCGCTGGCGGCCGCGCCGGGAGGCCAGCCGCGGCTGCTGCTCTGGAACAACGGGCCCGCCGCCGTCCATGCCCAGATCAGCCTGCCCCCCGACTGGGCCGGCCGGACCTATAGTGTGACCCTCTTCGACAGCACCCACAACAACCCGCAGGTCACCGGCGACGACCGGGTCAGCCCCTATGCCGCCCGTCTCGGCAGCGGTCTGATCTTTGACCTGGCGCCCGGCAGCGTGCTGATCGCGACGGGGCAGTAGCGCGGGGTCAGGGGTCAGGGGACCGGATCTCGGCGCACGAATCCGCGCCTGACACCCGGGCGCCGTTTGCGGTATAATGGGGGTATGCGCAGGGATAGCGGCAGGCCCCCGCCCGGTGCGTGTGATGCGGCCCCGGTGCTGGGATGCGGTGATGTGGTCGTGCTGGCCGATGACCTGGTGGGCGTGCAGGCCCCGGACGGCGCCCTGGTGCCCCCGGAGCGCCTGGGGCCCGGGCTGGTGCAACACGCCCCGGGCCCGACGGGCGAGATTGCCGTCCATTGGCTCGACGCCAACCTGGACACCTGGCTGCCCCCCGCCGACCTGCAGCTCCTGGGCGGGGGCCGGCGTCTGGTGACCGTCTGCCGCTGCGACGAACAGGGCCGGCAGACGTTCCTGCGCCGCCGCGTGGTGCCCCTGAATCACCATTGGACGGTGGCGCTGTTGCCCCGCGGCGTGATCCGGGTCGTGCGCGACGACGGCCCCAGTTGGACCTTCACCTTCAATACTCTGACACGCCAGGTCGACCCTCCCTGGGACGAAGCGCCCACCGACGACGCCGCGGAGGCCCTCGTGGCAGCGGACCTGGCCCTCGCCCCCCACTAATCGCTATAATGATAATGAAGCCACCCCTACCGAGGGGGCCGGCCTGGGGCCGGCCGGCCCCGCAGGCAGGGACCGGCAAGTGACCCATGGATAGCCGCGTGGCGCGCCAGCAGGGTACACATTATGCTACAGAGGATCGGCTGAAAGATACAGCCGGCCCTAGCCCCGGCCCGCCGCCCGGCCACGTCTGGTCGGATGGGTAAGGAGGTGAGCACGCCACCAGAGACCCGCCGGGCCCTTCCGCAGCAAGGGTCTGTTTCCTACCGGGTGAGATACAGCAACCGATTCGTCCAAGGGAGGAAAGCAATGGCACGTAAACGCTTCAGTATCCTGACTCTGCTCGTCTTGCTCTCGTCGCTGCTCGCCGCCTGTGGCGGGGATGTAGCCACCGCCGTCCCGCCGACCACGGCCGCCACGACGGCGGTCCCGACGGCCGCGATGACCGGCGCCACGCCGACCGCCGCGACGACCGGCCCGACCGCGGCCCCGACCGATTACAGCAAGATTGGGCCCGAGCTGGTCAACGCCTTTGCCGGCAAGTACAAGGGCACCAAGGTCACGATGTTCGGCCCTTTCGGCAGCGACGACGAGATCAAGTTTAATAACTCGATGAAGCCGTTCGAGGATGCCACGGGCATTACCATCGCCTACGAGGGCTCGAAAGAATTCGAGACCACGATCAACGTCCGGGTCGAAGGCGGCAGCCCCCCGGATATCGCCGACTTCCCGCAGCCGGGCCTGATGGCCAGCATCGCCAAGACCGGCAAGGTCGTCGACGCCAGCAAAATGGTCAACCCCGATTGGCTCAAGCAGAACTATAACCAGGGCTATCTGGATACCGCGACGGTGGATACCCCGAGCGGCAAGATCCTCGGCGGCGTCTTCCAACGCGTGAACGCCAAAGGCCTGGTCTGGTATCCCAAAAAGGCGTTTGACGCCGCCGGCTACAAAGTGCCCACCACCTGGGCCGAGCAGCAGGCGCTCATGGACCAGATCGTCAAGGACGGCGACACGCCGTGGTGTATCGGCATCGAGAGCGGCACGGCCACCGGCTGGCCGGCGACCGACTGGATCGAGAACATTATGCTGCGCACCACGTCCCTGGACAACTATGACAAGTGGACGCGCGGCGATCTGCCGTTCACCTCGCCGGAAGTCCGGAACGCCGTCAAACTGATGACCGATATCTGGTTCAACGATAAATACGTCTATGGCGGCCGCAAGCAGATCGTCAGCACGAACTTCGGCGATGCCCCGACGCCGATGTTCGCCAATCCGCCGAAGTGCTGGCTGCACAACCAGGGCAACTTCATCACCAGCTTCTTCGAGAAGGCCAAGCCGGGTGTCAAGGGCGGCGTCGACTATGACTTCTACTATCTGCCGCCGATCGACCCGCAGTACGGCAAGCCGATGGAGTTCGGCGGCGACCTGATGACCGCGTTCAGCGACCGGCCGGAAGTCCGCGCCGTGATGCAGTACTTCTCCACGTTCGACGGGGTCAAGGGTTGGGTCCAGGCCGGGGGCGCCCTCTCCCCGCACAAAAACTCCGACATTACGGCCTACAGCACGGCAATGGACCGCAAAGTCGCCCAGACGCTGTTGGACGCCACTGCCGTGCGCTTTGACGGCTCGGACCTCATGCCGGGCGCGGTCGGGGCGGGCACCTTCTGGAAGGGTATGACCGACTACGTCAGCGGCAACGCGAACCTCGACCAGGCCCTCGCCGAAATTCAGCAGGGCTGGGCGAACGTCAAGAAGTAAGCCGGGCGCCGCGACGGACCCGGCCCATCCGGGTGGCGGGTATCGCCGGCGGCCTGAGCCGCCGGCGATACGCCCCCCATCCGGCGAGGCCGGCCCGTAAGCCGCGCCGGCCACGAGACTCCACGCGGGGCCCGGCACCGGGCGGGCCAGAGGAGAGAGGAAGATGCAGCAGACGATAGAACTGGACCCGCAGAAACCGGTCCCTGTCGCGGCGGGGAATGCCGCGCCGGGCCGCTTCTTTGCCGCGCTCGCCGGCTTGATCGTCATCGTGGCGGTCCTCTGGGCGGGATTTCTCTTCCTGCGCAGCAACAGCGCGCCCCAGTTGGTGAGTGCGCTCGTGGCAATTGTCTGGGGCGTCGGCGGGGTAGCCGCGCTCTTTACCGTGAGCAATATGCTCGTGGAGGCCTTGCCGGACCTCTGGCGGGCGCGCATCCAGCCCTACGTCTTTGTCGGGCCGGCGATCGCCTTCCTGGCCTGGTTTCTGTTGATCCCCACGCTGCGCACCTTTTACCAGAGCTTCTTCGACGCCAGCTCGACCACGTTTGTCGGGCTCTCGAACTATGTAGCCACCTTCACCGACCGCGGGATGCTCGAGTCGTTCCGCAACAATGTCTTATGGCTCGTGCTGGGCACCGCGTCGTGCGTCATCTTTGGGCTCCTGATCGCCGTGCTGGCCGACCGCAGCAAATTCGAGACGGTCGCCAAGGCCTTGATCTTTATGCCGATGGCTATCTCGTTCGTCGGCGCGGGCGTGATCTGGCGCTTCATTTATGCCTATGCGCCGCCCGACCAACAGCAGATCGGGCTGCTGAACGCGTTCGTGGTCGCCCTCGGCGGCCAGCCCCAGGCCTGGATCGAGACCGAGCCGTGGAATACGCTCTTCCTGATCGTGGTGCTGGTCTGGATGCAAACCGGGTTTGCCATGGTCCTGTTTTCGGCGGCCCTGAAGGGCGTGCCCGCTGATTTGCTGGAAGCCGCGCGCCTGGACGGCGCGAACGAGATCCAGACCTTCTTCCGCGTCATCGTGCCCTACATCCAGGGCACGATTATCACCGTCACGACGACGATCGCCATCTTTACGCTGAAGATCTTCGACGTCGTGATCGTCATGACCGGCGGCCAGTACGGCACAGAAGTGGTGGCCACCCAATTTTACCGCCAGTTCTTCAGCAGCCGCAACTTCGGCTATGGCGCGGCGATCGCCATCGTGTTGTTCATCGCGGTGTTGCCGGTGATGATCTACAACCTGATGCGGCTGCGCAAACAGGAGGGCTTCTAATGGCCATTGCTAAACCCGCCCTGGCCGTCGCCGAGCCGCGCGTGGCCAATGCCCGGCGCCGTAAGCTGGCCGGGAATATTCTGGTCAATGGGGTCCTGGGCCTCATCTGCCTGATCTGGACAATCCCGACGATCGGGCTCCTGGTCTCCTCGTTCCGCACCCGCGAAGACATTTCCAATACAGGGTGGTGGACGGTGTTACCGCACCAGGAGTGGGCGAGCGTCAGTCAGATCCAGCTCCAGGCCGGGCTGGCCCTGGACCAGCCGATCCAGGTCGCCGGGACCACCGTCACCGACGACCAGCTCCGGGCCGGCGTGAAGCTGCCCAACGGCCAACTGGTGAAATGGGCCAACCGGCGCGGGCGCCTGGTGGACGTGGAGGAGCAGCGCCTGGCCGCCAACGCCAACTTTAACCTGGACAATTATCAGAATGTCCTGATCGGGCAGCAGTTTACGTACACCACGGCCGACGGCATCGTCCACACCGATCAGGGCCAGAACCTCGGCGGGGCCTTCGTCAGCACCCTCACTGTCGCGATCCCGGCCACCGTGATCCCGATCTTGATCGCCGCCTTCGCCGCCTATGCCTTCGCCTGGACGCGCTTCCGCGGCCGGGGGCTCATGTTCGGCATGGTCGTCGCCCTGCTCGTCGTCCCGCTCCAGGTGGCCCTGATCCCGCTCCTGCAGGACTATACCCGGCTGGGCATCAACGGCACGTACCTGGCGCTCTGGCTGGCGCATACCGGCTTTGGCCTGCCGCTGGCGACGTACTTACTGTTCAACTATATCAGTGAGCTGCCCCGGGAAGTGCTCGAGTCGGCGTTCATCGACGGTGCATCCCAGTTCACGATCTTCACCCGCCTGATCCTGCCGCTCTCGGTGCCGGCCCTGGCGTCGTTCGCCATCTTCCAGTTCCTGTGGGTCTGGAACGACTACCTGGTGGCACTGATCTTCCTCGGCGGGTCGTCGGGCACGCAGGTCCTCACGATGCGGCTGGCCGACATCGTCGGCTCGCGCGGGCAGGACTGGCACCTCCTGACGGCCGGGGCCTTCATTTCCATGTTGTTGCCGCTCACCGTGTTCTTTGCCCTGCAGCGCTACTTTGTGCGCGGGCTGCTGGCCGGCTCGGTGAAGGGGTAGCATGAGCCAGCCGCCACCGCCGGGGGGCCTGGTCTTTGCGTGTATCGCGCCGCACGGCGGCATGATCGTGCCCGAGCTCGCCGCGGGCGATCTGGAGCAGGCCGCCGTGACGCGCGCCGCGATGGAAGACCTCGGCCGCCGCATGGCCGCCGCCACCCCCCAAACCCTGGTCGTCATCACCCCGCACGGCGTGCGGGTAAACGGCATGATCTGTGTCGGCCTCACCGAGCACGCGTTCGGCGAGCTTAACGACGACGACGAGCAGCCGCGGGGCCACATCGAGCTGAGGCTCGATGTGGACCGTGAGCTCGGTTACGAGATCGCCTGGGCGGCCGCCGCCCAGGATATCCCCGTCGCCCTCGCCGGCTATGGCTCCAGCAGTGGGGAGTCGAGCTGCTTGCCGCTCGACTGGGGCGCCCTCATCCCGCTCTGGTTCCTCGGCGGCCGCGCCCACCCGCCGCCGCAAGTGGTCGTGATTACGCCCTCGCGCCAGCTGCCGCTCCAGCAACTGATGGACTTTGGCCGCTGTATCGCCATCACGGCGGCGGCCGCGGGCAAGCGGGTCGGCCTGATCGCCAGCTCGGACCTGGGCCACGCCCACCAGCGGGGCGGGCCCTATGGCTACGATCCGGCCTCCGCCCGCTTCGATCAGCTGGTCGTCGATGCCGTGCGCGCCCAGGATCTGACCCGGCTGGCCCACCTCGACGCGCAGTTTGTCGAGGCGGCCAAGCCGGACGGGCTCTGGCAGATTTTAATGCTTCAGGGAGCGATCGACCATACGCCCATGCGGGGCGAGCTGTTATCCTATCAGGTGCCAACCTACTTCGGGCTGCTCTGCGCGGCGTATACCCCGATGTAGGAGATCGATCGCCCACGGCAAGCCTGTTATGGCAGCACATAGCGGTAAATCGCGGCGGCCACACCGTCATGGTCGTTGTCCGCAGTCACCGCCTGCGCGGCGGCCTGTACCTCGGGCGGCGCATTACCCATCGCCACGCTGAACCCGGCGGTGGCCAGTAAGGGCAGGTCATTATAACTGTCGCCTATAGCCAAGACCGCCGCGAGATCCAGGTCCAGCAGGCCGGCCAGGCGGCGCAGCGCCCGGCCTTTGCTGACTCCGGGGGCCAGAAATTCGAGAAAGACGGGGCTGGTCCGCACTACGGTTAGCCCGCCCGCAAATCGCGCCCGTAAGTCGGCCTCTGTGGCGGTGCTCGCCGGGTCGTGTTGGTCGAGCATGGTCAACACTTTCACGAACGGGGCGCCATCCACCGCCGCCCGGTGCGCCACGTCCGGCAGGACAATCGGCTGGGGCTCATGGATCACCACGACCGCGTGCAGCCGGGGGTCGAGGGCCGCCGTATAGATGGCGTGGGGGGTGTAGGCCGCGGCCGGCAGCTCGTATTCGGCCAAGGCCGCCATGGCGGCCTGGTAGTCGGCGGCGGGCAGCGGGCTCACGTCGAGGATCCGCTCCGGGTCCCGGCCCATCAGCGCGGCGCCATTCGCGGTAATCTGGGGCTCCCTCAGCCCCAGCTGATCACAGATATGCCGGGCCGAGATGAGCAGCTTGCCGGTAGCCAGCGTCACCCGCACGCCCGCCGCCTGGCAGGCCGCAATGGCGGCCGCATTCCCGGTACTCACCCGCGCGTGACTGTCCAACAGCGTACCGTCCAGATCGAGCGCGATCAACTGGAAGGCTGGGCGTAGACGAGGTCGGGGGCCAGAATCAAGCATAAGCAGAGCGGGCAGCGGTCAGCACGGATTCAGCCGACCGGTGCTTGCAGCCGAGCGGTCAGCGAACAGCCCGCATTCGGCCGACCGGCGCTGGCTTCACTATACAACAGCTACCCGCCCGTTGCCCAGCTGCTACGGGGCCGCTGGTAGGGCGGTGTCAAAGTCAGCGCTGCCGCCTAAGCGCAGCACGGTTCTGAGGCGGGACGCCTGGCGGCTGATGAATGTTTCCGAATTAAATGGGTACGGCCCGATGCCGAATTTAATAGGAAGATTTCATAAGCCGCGGCAACAACGGGCGAAGCCCGCCTACGCGGGCTGGTGGGCGTCCCTCCGGGACGCCGGGCCCGGCGGCAACAAAAATGCCCCAGAGCCAAGCTCCGAGGCGCACTGCTTCCCATCTCGCTGATCGCTGCTCCCTGGCCGCGGCCCGCGGCCGGCGAAAAAAAGCGAGACCCGCGACGGCCTAGTCTCCCACCCCCTTGAGGAGGCAGTACCATCGGCGCTGCAACGTTTCACTGCCAGGTTCGGGATGGGACTGGGTGGGACCGCTGCGCTC
>DATGEF010000347.1:0-4640 GCA_035310405.1 Chloroflexia bacterium
ACCGACCGCGTGCGGACCCCGCCCCCACGGGCCGCCATCCCGGGCGGTAGGAGCGGGCTCCATCCGCGCGAACTTAAGCCGCCGCGAGCGACTCGGCCAGGGTAGGAGCGGGTCTCAGACCCGCTTGGGGGGCCGCGTGCGGGTCGGGGTCGGGGCCTCTGAGGGGCTGGGCGGCGCGTCAACAGGCGGGTCTGAGACCCGCCCCTACTCCCACTAGCGCGCCAGGGGACCAGCCCGGTCTTAAGTTCGCGCGGATGGGAGCGGGCTCCGTCCCGCGATGCCGCCCCAGGTGGCGGCCGGGCAGCGCCGGGTCGTTGGGTGGCGGGCCGCAGCGGCACTTTGCACTCAGGACTTTGGACTCAGGACTGCGTCGGCCCCGCGGCGGACGGCGAGCATGGTGATGTCGTCCGAGGGGATGGCGCCCTGGGTGTGGAGGCGCACGTCCGCCTCGACGCGGGCCAGCAGGGCGGCCGCCGACAGCGTCGGCTCTTCCAGCAGGGTGTAGAGGCGCTCATCGCCGAACAGGCCGCCGTCCGGGCCCCGGGCTTCGGTGACGCCGTCGGTAAAGGCGACCAGGACGTCGCCCGGCGCGAATTCGACCTGGCGGGTGGTGTATTCCATATCGGGCAGCATGCCGACGGCCGGCCCCGTGGGCGTCAGGTGGGCTTTCACGCCGCCCGCCCCCAGCAGCACCGGGGGCTCGTGCCCGCCGTTCACGTAGGTCAGCAGCCCGCTGGCCGGGTCGAGGACCCCGAAGAAGAGCGTGGCGAACATATTCGCCTGGCTGTGGTTGCGGGCCACGTAGTTATTGGTGAAGAGCACGGCACTTTTGAGCGCCGTAGCATCGCCGACCGCGGCCCGACGTCGCTTGTCCGCCGGCGATTCGGGCGGCTCCTGCGCCAGGATCTCGGTGGCGCCGAGGGCGTAGCGCTGCGCGAAGGCGCGGATCAGGCTACGGAACAGGGCCATGAAGATCGCCGCGCCGACCCCTTTATCGCACACATCGGCGATGACCAGGCCGATCCGGCGGTTGCGGGCCAGGGTGAAGACATCGTAAAAATCGCCGCTCACCTCGCGCGCCGGGTGGAAGACGGCGGCGATCTCCCAGCCCGGCGCCTGCGGCAGTTCATCGGGCAGGAAGCTGGCCTGGATGCGCTGCCCGATCTGGATGTCGCGCTCGATGGACAGCAGCTTCTTCTCACTTTGTAACAGGATCTGGTTGTTGAGCACGACCGCCGCCTGGGCGGCCAGCGACTCGACCACCTGCTGCAGATAGGGGGTAAAGGGCACCACCTGGCGCGTCCCGGGCTCCTGCGCGTTCAGCAGCTGCAGCACGCCGATGACCTCGCTCAGGTGATTGGTCAGCGGCACCGTCAGGCTGGACACCGAGCGGTAGCCATTGCGCTGGTCAAAGACCTTGGTCCCCGAAAAGTCGAACCCCTGCGCATGATAGATATCCGGGATATTGATCGAGCGCCCGGTCAGCGCCACGGCGGTCGCCACATTGTGGTAATTTGGCTCGCCCGTCGCGGGGTCGTGGAGCGGCAGCGGCGGGAACGGAATGGCCTGGCCGGTAGTCCCGCCCATGGCGATGCGCAAGGAATCGGTGCGCATGATCGCGAACGCGAGCGCGTCGTCGCGGGTCCGTAAATAGAGGGTGCCGGCATCGGCGTTGCAGACCGCCTTGGCCTCCACCAGGATGCGCTCCAGGAGGCGGTCGAAGTTGGTTTCCCCGGCCAAGGCCGCCCCGAGGGGCAAGATGATATCGGTCAGATCGCGGGTCAGCTTCTCCATCTCGCGCAGCTGGGGCAGGTACTCTTGCATCTGGGTGATCAGCCGGCGGCGCTCCAGGTAGGCGGCCAGGCGCGCCTGCAACAGGGCCGGCGTAAAGGGCTCGGTGAGGTAATCGTCGGCGCCCAGCGGCAGGTAACCCTCGACTGCGGCCAGTTCCTGCCGCTCGGCCAGCAGGATCACCGGGACGTAGCGCAGGCGCGGGTCCGCTTTCCGCTGGGCCAGGATGGCGGCACACTCCAGCTGCGGCGGCTGGATGTCGAGCAGCAACAGGTCAAAGGTCGGGTCGGCCAGCGCGGCGCGCGCCTGGTCGGCATCTTCCAGCAGATCGATCGTGTAGCCGAGCGCATCCAGCTGGGCGGCCAGGGCCCCGCGCCCGCGCGCCCGGTCGGCCAGGATCAGCAACTGGTGCGGGGCCGCGGGCGCGGTCATGGCGTGTAGCTGGCGAGCGCCGCGTCGAGATCGGCGTAGAGCTTCAGGATGCTGGTGAAGCCCGACATTTCGAGCACCTTCTGGACGTTACGATGGGGGGCCGCCAGGCGGAGATCGCCCCCCTGCTGGCGCGCCTCTTTCAGCGCCGTCAGGAATACGCGTAAGCCCGCACTGCTCACGTACTCCAGCCGGGCCAGGTCGACCACCAGGTGCGTGTGGCCTTCCCGAATCTGGGTGCTCAAGAAGCTGGTCGCCTGGTCGGCCGTCACGGCGTCGAGGCTGCCGCTGATCATTACGACGTGGGCCAGCTCGCGCGATTCGCCGGTGATATCCATATCGAAGTCCTCCTTTTACGCGCGCGGGGTGCCGGGCGCAGCGCCG
Organism: Chloroflexia bacterium; assembly: GCA_035310405.1. Lineage (GTDB taxonomy): Bacteria > Chloroflexota > Chloroflexia > QHBQ01 > JAICKM01 > JAICKM01. The sequence continues at coordinate 2,605 of DATGEF010000347.1, forward strand.
GGGGCGCGCTGTTTGACGAGGGTGAGCCGGTTGCCGCCGGGCGCGCCCGCCTGGTAGCGGACCTCGTCCATCAGTTCCTGAATTAAAAACAGGCCCAGCCCGCCGATCGGCCGGTCCATCCAATCCGATGACCGGTCGGCCGGCCGCAGCGCCGCGGGGTCGAACGATCGGCCGAAGTCGGTGATCGTGACCACGACCTGCTGGGGCGCACACGCACAGGTGACGGTGATCGGCCCGGGGGCGCGCCCGGCGTAACCATGCATGACAATATTCGTGCAGGCCTCGTCGACGGCCAGCTTGAAAGCAAAGACGGTATCTTCGTCGACCCCGGCCTGGCGGCAGGCGTCCTCGACAAAGTCCCGCAGCCGCGCCATGTTCTCGACGTGGGAGTCCTGGGTCATTTCGCGCGTGACCGTCACGGTGGGCCCCCCAGCGGCACGCCGGGTCCCGCCCCGCCGGCCGCCCGCGGGCCCGGGCTCACCAGGGACTCTTGCCTTGCTCATGCAACTTTTCCAGGATCAGACGCAACTCTTCGCCACAATGCTCCAGGTCCGCTTCGCTCGGCCGGTGGTCGTAGTAGGCGCTGAGGTCCAGGGGCGGCCCGTAGGTTACTGTGATTTTGGCCGGGCGGGGCCAGCGCGAGTGCGGGCGCAGCGACCGATCAGTCCCTTCAATGCCCACGGGAACCAGGGGCGCGCGCGTGCGCAGCGCCAGCCGCAGCGCGCCGGTGCGCAGTTCCTGCAGTTCGCCGGTCGTGCTGCGGGTGCCTTCGGGGAACATGCCCAGGACTTCGCCCTCCTTGAGCACGGCCAGGGCCGTGCGCAGGGAGCTCGCGTCCTTGCGCGAGCGATCGACCGGGAAGGCGCCCCATTGGCCAATGGCATAGCCGACGATCGGCACTTTGAACAGTTCCTGCTTGGCCATGAAGGCCACTGGGTGGGGCGTGCCCAGGGTGTAGCCGACCAGGAACGGGTCCAGCATGCTGAGGTGGTTGGCCGTGACGACGGCGGGGCCCTGCTTCGGGATGTGCTCCTGCCCCAGGACGCGCAAGCGGCAATAGCGCCGGAATAGGGTGCCCCACAACAAAATACCGAAGCGGTACCAGCCCGGTCCGTAATGATAGCCTTCTTTGGCCCGCCCGGTGCTCGCTTTCTCGGCCATCGACGCAGTCCCCCTTGGGTGCGGTTTGCGTGTTGAGTTTTGAGTTTTGAGTTTTGAGTTTTGAGTTTTGATCGCGTAGCGGTGCCGTAGGCACATTTTTGAGTTTTGAGTTTTGCGGGTTAATAGATATAGATTAAGCGCATGTAGGCATAGACGACGAGCAAGACGAAAAAGATACTGTCTAAGCGGTCCAGGAGCCCGCCATGGCCCGGGATCAGGTGCCCGCTGTCTTTGGCGCCAAAGCTGCGCTTGAGCAGCGACTCGCAGAGGTCGCCGACGACACTGCTGAGGCCGATGGCAGCACCCAGCAGCGGCACATGCCAGGGGGCCATATGCATCGGGCCGGCGAACGCGGCCACGGCCAGCACGCAGAGGGCCAGCCCGCCCCAGAACCCGGCCCACGTCTTGTTGGGGCTGATATGGGGGATCAGCTTGCGCTTACCCCACGCCCGCCCGGCGAAGTAGGCCCCGCTATCGGCGGCCGCCGTGCCGAGCACCACGAGCAGGATCCACCAGACCTCGCCGGGCGCCTGGTTCAATAAGAGCCCGTATTGCAAGATCCCCCCGGTATACAGGGCCCCCCCCAGCGTCAGGCCCACGTCGACCCAGGGCGCGAGCGGGTCCGTCCCGGGCGGCGGGCGGCGCAGCCCGCTCCAGACCAGAGTCACCAGCAAGCCGGCCCCGGCCAGGAGCAGCGGCGCCTCGCCCAGCAGGCCTGGCGGGGCGCCGCCCGCCCCGGCGCCGATCCAGGGCCATATGGCCACCAGGCCGGCGGGCGCGGCCAGAAGCAGGGCCAGGGCCAGGCCGCCCGCCCGCCAGGGCCGATGGCCGGCCGCCAGGGCCATGCTATAGAACTCGCCGGCGCTCAGGGCGAT
>DATGEF010000348.1:0-4647 GCA_035310405.1 Chloroflexia bacterium
GCCCTGCACGGCGACCACGCCGAAAATGAGCCAGACCGAGATGCCCCCGGCCAGCGTGGTCACCGCCAGGAGCGCCGACGCGGCCAGGTAAATGACCTGCGTCACCAGCAGCAAGCGGCGGCGATCCAGCGCGTCGGCGACCACGCCGCCATACAACGAGAGCACGATCAGCGGCACGACCGTAAAGAGGCCGGTCAGGCCGAGCATGAGCGGGTCATGGGTCAGCTGATAGACCTGCCAGCCGATCGCGACCTGGCTCATCTGCGTGCCCAGGATCGAGATCAAGCTGCCCACCCAGTAAAGGCGGTAGTCGCGGTAGCTCAGGGCGGCGAATCGGGGCGGGCGGGCGTCGGGCGCGGGGGCCGGAAGGCCGGGCGGCGCGCCGGCCGGCGGGCCCGGCCGGGGTTCCGTCGCCGGCGGGGCGGCCAGGGATATATCAATACTCATAGGCCTTATTTTACCATCCGCGACAAGCCATCCCTTGTAATGCAGCCAACCAAACGGCCTCCCCGAGATGGGGAGGCCGTTTGCACGGGCCGCACGGGGGCCGTGGCGCTTAGTGGGTCTTGGCCGGCAGGATCAGCACCAGGGTGGCCCTCGCCGCCTGGCCCGCGGCCGGCGTGGGGCCGTAGACCAGGATCCGGGTGCGGGCCTGCACATCACTTCGGCTGGCCGCCACCGGCGCCTGGCCGGCCGCCGGGATACGCTTGAAGACCGTGCTGCCGGTGGTGGTCACCGTGCGGCTACCGAAGCCGCCCAGCGTGATCGTGCTGCCGCTCACGTTCTTGACCGCGCCCAGGCTGATCTGGTCGTTGGCTTGCGGCACGTAGATGAGCTCCGCGGTCGGCACCCGCCGGGTGGCCGGCGCGGTCGTGCCCACCGGGGCGCTGCCCGCCAGCCGCGCGTTGGGGCGCCGCAGGATGGTGACAACATCGCCCACCTTCAGATCGCCCACACTGGCCAGGCCCCCTTTCAGCACGATGGTGCCGGCGTCCGTGTTCAGCGGAGTGGTCTTCGTGCCCCCCGCGGCCTGGATCGTCAGCACGCCGTTATTGATCGCCCGGATGGTGCCATGCCGCAGGTTCGCCAGCCCGTGGCTCGCCTTGGTGCCCTGGCCGTGCTGGCCGGCGTGGGCGGGCCGGTTGGCGCCGCCCAGGGCCGCCTGCAGCCCCCCCTCCACCACCAGCCGGGCGTCTATATGGCTCGCCCCGTCAGAGATGCCGCCGACCAGGATCTTCTCGTTGACCTGCAGGTCGGCGAGGGTGCCCTGGGCGGGCTGGTTATTCTTCTGGACCACGATCCAGGTATTGGCCCCCACCGTCACATTATAGGTGTGCTGCGGATTCTGGAGCGTAAAGCCGTCTTTTTGCACGGCACTGATCTTGCCCGCGGCATGGATGATGCCGCCGGCGACGGGAGCCGCGGCCGCCGGGTTGGTGGTCAGCAGGCCCACGGCCAGCGCGCCCACGACGCCCAGGCCGGCGACGGCCGCCATGATTCGTTTAGTGAACATTCTCGGGTTCCTCCTATGCAATATCGGGTCGCGGGTGCCCTATGAGCACCGGAGCGGGCGCTGGTGTGCAACCGGGATAACCAAGGGCCGGTTCGCCGGCCCCGGCCGATCCGGGGGGCGATTGCAGCGTACAGGATCATTATACCGGAACCGGGCACGCCTTGCGTTAGATCTGGGTAAACGGTTTGTAAAATCGCCGTGCGGTAGGGCTGTGCCAAAGTCGGCGTCACCGTCGGCGGGCGAGGAACTTGTCATTCTGAACGCAGTGAAGAATCCGTCTCTGATCCGTGGAGACGGACTCTTCGCTCCGCTCAGAGTGACAAGATCCCGACTTGGAGACAGCCCTAGCCGCGCGGCCCGTCCAGTTTACACGCCGGAAGCGACGTGCTATAATGGCGGGGGATTTGAGAGGGATCTGAGAGGAGCGACTTGCTGATGCAACCCGACCGCACACCTGACCCCAGCGACGAGACGATCCGCGTAGCGACGGCGACCGCCGACCCGGTCCGGCCCCGCACCCCCAACCGGAGCAACGTCTTGCCCAGCCGGACGCCTCTGCAGCAGGCCAGCCGCATGGACCTGCCGGTCCTGCCCACCTCGCGGGGCCCGCGTACCGCGCGGCGCACCGGCCCGATCAACCCGGTCTATCTGCTGCTGATCACGGTCGTGCCCCTGGCGATCCTGGCCAGCATGGTCTGGGCCGCGGCCGGGATGTACCACGTGACTGCCGCCGCCCCCGCCAACGAGGTCGTCGTGCTCACCCCCGCCTTCGCCGCCGCCCCGGATGCCATCACGCGCAGCTATAAACCCGCCGCGGCGGACCAGACCCGCGAGGGCGATATCGTGTTCACCACGGGCACGGTGACCAACAACACCCAATCCGTGGTCCGGGGCGTCTACCTGAAGGCCTTCCTGTACCGCACGGGCGCGAACGGCGCCCAGGAGCTCGTCGGCAGTGGCGTAGGCAATGCGCTCGGCGACATCGCCCCGGGCGCGAGCGCGCCGTTCACCGTCACCTCCCAGCTCAGCGGCGGCCCGGTGCCGAAGGACGGCACGCCGACGCCGGCGAAAAACTTCGACCGGGTAGAGGTCTTCGTCGACCAGGTCGTCGGGCCGACCTCGGTGCCGGCCAGTCACTAACCGAAACCGATCTCGACCGGACCCCTAGCGCAAAGGAGCGTATCGACGATGCTACGCCAGGGCTTTCTAACCCTTTCGCAAAGCAAAGGGCTGCGCGATTTTGCCGTGGCCAACCCCCTCGCCCGCAAGGTGGCGCGCCGCTTCGTGGCCGGCGAGGAACTGAGCGAGGCGGTCCAGGTGATCGGCGCCCTCAACCAGGAGGGCCTCTTTGCCACCTTTGATCTGCTCGGCGAAAATGTGACCAGCACCGCCGATGCGCACGCCACCGCCGATGCCTACCTGGCCCTGCTGGACGCGATCCAAACCCACAAGCTCAAGTCCAATGTCTCGCTCAAGCTGACCGCCATGGGCCTGGACCTCAGCGAAGGCACGGCCCTGGACAACATGCGCCGCATCCTGGAGCGCGCCCGGGGCTATGGCAACTTCGTGCGCATCGACATGGAAAGCAGCGACTACACCGACGTGACCCTGGCCCTGTTCCGCCGCCTCTGGCAGGACTATCAGAACGTCGGCGTCGTGCTCCAGGCCTACCTGTACCGCACGCCGCAGGATATCGACGAGATGATCCACCTCAAAGCCCGCGTGCGCCTCTGCAAAGGGGCCTATAACGAGCCTCCCTCGATCGCCTTCCCTGAAAAGAAGGACACCGATATGCAATACGCCCGGCTGATGTGTAAGCTGATCGACCTCGGCACCTACCCCGGCATCGCCACCCACGATCCCCGCCTGATCCGCCTGGCTCAGCGCTTTGTCGCCAAAAAAAGCATCCCGGCCGACCGCTTCGAGTTCCAGATGCTCTACGGCGTGCGCAGCCAGCTGCAGCGCGACCTGGTGCGCGACGGCTTCAATATGCGGGTCTATGTGCCCTATGGCGAGCAGTGGTATCCCTACTTTATGCGCCGCCTGGCCGAGCGCCCAGCCAACCTGGTCTTTCTCCTCAGCAATCTCGTACGGAAGTAATCTGAGGTGCGCTATGGCCGAAGAGACCCGTCACCTCGCGCACGATCCTGAGCACGCTCGGCGCTCGCCGGCGAGCGCCGAGGCCGCGGGCGCGCATCCCCAGGCCGCCGCGCCCCTCCCGCCGGCCTGGCTGGCCGATCCCCTCCTGGCGGGGCGGGGCAATGGCCCCGTCCGCGCGGCCGGCATCCAGCAGCTCCAACGTACCGCCGGCAATCGCGCGGCCCGCCGCCTGGTCCAGCGCCGCCCCGCCGGTCCGCCGCTGGCGGACCGCAGCGCGTTGCTGGCGCCAGGCCACGAACGGCCGGCGGCGCGAGCGGTGCAGCGGTATAAGACACGCACGAGCGACCAATATACCCGGACCGCTTCGGCCGTCGCGGGCGATCCCGCGCCCTTTACCGAGAAATCGCCCGATATCGGCGTCGCCATCGATGCCGAGGCCCATACCGCGTCGGTCGGATATGCGACGACCAACCCCGCCGCGCCGACGCTGAAGGTCGCCGATGACGACAGTATGGCGATCAACGCCACCGCCAATGAGCCCAAGGAATTTTATGCCCGGCCGGGAGTCGTCGCGAGCGCGAATACAGCGCTCGCCGCGATCAACAGTCCCGTGGAATTTTATACCACCGGCAGCAGCCTGCGTGTCAACGATCAGGATCTCGACATGGTCCAACCCAAAAAACGCGGCAAGGATATTGTCGCCGGGCAATACGCCAATTTCGGCCAGCATGTCTGTATCGACGTGGCCACCAGCTTCATGGGCAAGCAGGATCAAAGCACCGAGGCCGTCTTTGGCGATCGGCGCCAGGCGCTTACCACCGGGAACACCGACTCCCAGGAGGTCAATAAACTGGCGAAGGCGTTGGCCACCGTCGACGGCCCGGCTACCGCCGAGGACCTGCGGGGCGCCATGCGCGGACCAGCCCCCACCGCGCCGGTCGGGGAAGCTTACGGGCGGGCCCTCGGTGGCGGCGCGGTGAATGCAAAGGCCGAGACGCTGGGGGTCAACCAGTTTGCCCGCGCCCAGCAGGTCG
>DATGEF010000349.1:0-6503 GCA_035310405.1 Chloroflexia bacterium
GGAGCTGGCCCAGCGGCGGGCCGCCGAGTCGCTGGTCGCGCTGATACGGCGCGCCGGGGCCATGCCGCCCCCCCGCGACTTCGCCGCCGCGATCACCCGGCGGCCGGATCAGCTGATGCCGCAGGTCATCGCCGAAATCAAGCGCGGCAGCCCGTCGCGCGGCCTCTTGCATCCCGACCTGGACCCGGGCGCCCTGGCCCGCGCCTACGCGGCCGGGGGGGCGGCGGCGCTCTCGGTGCTCACCGACCACGATTTCTTCGGCGGCAGCTTTGCCGACCTGGCGGCGGCGCGCGCGGCCGTGCCGCTGCCTGTCCTGCGCAAGGACTTTTTGCTGGACGAGTACGGGGTCGTGGAATCCCGCGCGCAGGGTGCCGATGCCGTCTTGCTGATCGTGGCCTTGCTCGATACGCCGACCCTGCGCCGGCTATATGAACTGGCCGGCAGCCTGGGGATGGCCGTCCTCGTCGAGGTCCACGACGCGGCCGAGATGGCCGCGGCCGCCGTCGCCGGCGCCACGATCGTCGGGGTCAACAACCGCGACCTGCACACCTTTACCGTCGACCTCGGCCTGACCGCGCAGCTGGCGCCGCTGCGCCCGCCGGGTGCCTTGCTGGTGGCCGAGAGCGGCATCCGCACGCCGGCCGACGTGCAGCGCCTGGCCGCCGGCGGCGCCGACTGCCTGCTGGTCGGCGAAAGCCTGGTTACGGCGCCCGACCCGGCGGCCCACCTGCGGGCGTTGCTGGCGGCGCCGTCCATCGCAGATCACTAGCCCATCGCGCTTTAAGGAGGCACACATGGACCCGCTACTACCCGACCCCGCGACGCCCTTCGGCGCGCGCGTTGCGCGCCGGCTGCAAGAAGAAGTGGTCATCTGGCTCACGACCACCGGCGGCGACGGCACGCCGCAGCCGAACCCCGTCTGGTTCCTCTGGGACGGCACGAGCCTGTTGATCTATAGCCTGCCTGACGCCGCCCGCCTGGCGCACATCGCCCGCAACCCGCGCGTCGCGCTCCACTTCGACGGCAACGGCCAGGGCGGCGATATCATCGTCATCGCCGGGGAGGCGCGGATCAGCCCGGACGACCCTGCCGCCGACGGCAACCCCGCCTACTGCGCGAAGTACGCGACGTCCATCGCGCGCAGCTTCGGCACCCCGGCCAATTTCGCGGCCAAGTACTCGACCGCCCTGCGGATCACGCCGCGCAAAGTGCGCGGTTTTTAAAGGGAGCCGGGGGCCCGGGGTAGGAGGGTGGCGATGCGGGAGGAAACGGCCGGGGCGTGCGCGGTCGTCAAAATCTGTGGCTTGCGCGAGCCGGCCCCGGTGCGGGCGGCGGCGGCGGCCGGGGCCGAGCTGATCGGCTTTGTGTTCGCCCCGAGTAAGCGTCAGGTGGCGCCCGCCGTCGCCGCCGTGCTGATTGCCGCCCTGCGGCAGGAGTGGGGGGCTGCGGCGCCCCGCTGCGTGGGCCTCTTCGTGAACGAAGCGCCCGCCACCATCGCCGGGGTCGTCGCCGCCTGCGGGCTCGACCTCGTGCAGCTCTGTGGCGACGAGCCGCCGGGGGCGGCCACGCTGGTCGCCATCGGCGTGCCGGTCATCCGCATGCTGCGGCCGAGCAGCGGCGACGCGGCGGAGCTGGCGGCCCAGATCGCCGCGTGGCAGGCGGCGGCCGAGGCGGCCGACGCGCTGGCGGGGCCGGTACGGGGCCCCTGGGGCCGCCGCCTGCTGATCGGGCTGGATGCCCCGCAGGCCGGGGCCTACGGCGGCACGGGGCGGCTGGCCGATTGGACTCTCGCGGCCGATCTCGCGGCCCAGCAGCCGATCATGCTTGCCGGCGGCCTGACCCCGGCCAACGTGGCCGCGGCCCGCGCCGCCGTCCGCCCCTGGGCGGTCGACGTCAGCAGCGGCGTCGAAACCGCGGGCCGCAAAGATCCCGCCCTGATCCAGGCCTTCGTCGCCGCAGCCCAGAACCCGACGCGGGACGAGTTTTGAGTTTTGAGTTTTGAGTTTTGAGTTTTGAGTTGTCGCACAACTGCCGACTGCCGACTGTGCCGTCACTGACGACTGACGACTGACGACTGACGACTCGTCGTACTGCCTACTGCCTACTGCCTACTGAGGAGCCACCATGACCAGACTGACGACCCGTCCCGCCCCGGCCGCGGTGCCCGACGCGGGGGGCCATTTCGGGGCCTTTGGCGGCCAATACGTGCCCGAAACGCTCATGCCCGCGCTGGCCGCGCTGGAAGCGGCGTATGCCACGATCCCGCAGCAGCCCGACTTCCAGGCCACCCTGGCCGAGCTCCAGCGCGACTTTGTGGGGCGGCCGACCCCACTCTACCACGCGCGGCGGCTGACCGCCGCGGCCGGCGGCGCCCAGATTTACCTGAAGCGCGAGGACCTGGCCCATACCGGGGCGCACAAGATCAATAACGCCCTCGGCCAGGCCCTGCTCGCCCAGCGCATGGGCAAGCAGCGGATCATTGCGGAGACCGGCGCCGGCCAGCACGGCGTGGCCGCGGCCACCGCCTGTGCGCTCCTCGGCCTCGACTGCATCGTCTATATGGGCGACGTGGATATCGCCCGCCAGGCGCCGAACGTGTTCCGCATGAAGCTGCTGGGCGCCGAGGTCCGCCCGGTGACCAGCGGCAGCCGCACGCTCAAGGACGCGATCAACGAGGCCATCCGCGACTGGGTGACCAATGTTGCCGACACGTTCTACATCATCGGCTCGGTCGTCGGCCCGCATCCGTATCCCCTGATGGTCCGCGACTTCCAAGCGGTGATCGGCCATGAGGCTCGCGCCCAAGCCCTGGCGCAGATCGGCCGCCTGCCGGACGCGGTCGTCGCCTGTGTCGGCGGCGGCAGTAACGCCATCGGCATCTTCTACCCCTTCGTGGCCGACCCCGAGGTGCAGCTGATCGGCGTCGAAGCGGGCGGCCGGGGCCTGGCGAGCGGCCAGCATGCCGCGCCGCTCTCGGCCGGCTCGCCGGGGGTATTGCACGGCGCCCGCATGTACCTGATGCAGGATGCCGACGGCCAGGTGATCGAGACCCATTCGATCTCGGCCGGCCTGGACTATCCGGGGGTCGGTCCCGAGCACTCCTACCTGAAGGATAGCGGCCGGGCCCGCTATGTCGCCGCCACCGACGACGAGGCGATGGCCGGCTTCCAGGCACTCTGCCGCTGGGAGGGCATCATCCCCGCGCTCGAGTCGGCCCACGCCGTGGCCTACGCGATGCAGCTGGCTGCGCAAATGCCGCCCGCGCAGACCATCGTCGTCAACCTGTCCGGGCGGGGCGACAAGGACATTTATACCGTGGCCGACACGCTGGGTGTGCGCCTGGGCGGCGCGGCGGGAGGGACGCACTGATGGGCACCGCACGGATTGCCGCGGCCTTCGCCGCCAGCCGGGCGCGCGGCGAGGTCGCGCTGATTCCCTATGTCCCGGCCGGGTTTCCATCGCTGGCCACGAGCGCCGCGATCGTCGCCGCCCTCGCCGCGGCCGGGGCCGACCTGATCGAGATCGGCATCCCCTTCAGCGACCCGCTGGCCGACGGCGCGACGATCCAGCGCGCCACGCAGATCGCGCTCAAGGGCGGGACCACGTTCGACCGCTGCCTGGACCTGGTGCGGACGCTCCGCCCCCAGGTCGCGGCGCCGCTTATCTTTATGGGCTACTATAACCCGCTGCACTACCGGGGCGTCGACCGGGCGATCGCCGACTGCGCCGCGGCGGGGGTCGACGGCCTGATCATCCCCGACCTGCCGCCCGAGGAGGCGGGCGATCTGCTGGCCGCCGCGCGCCGGCACGACCTGGCCCTGATCTTCCTGGTCTCGCCGGTCAGCAGCGACGCGCGCCTGGCCCGCGTCGGCGCGCTGGGCAGCGGCTTCCTCTACTGTGTCTCGCTCACCGGCGTCACGGGCGCGCGCAGCGAGCTGTCGCAGACCCTGCCCGAGTACGTGGCGCGCGTCCGCCGGCACACCGATCTGCCGCTGGCGATCGGCTTCGGCCTCAGCACGGCCGCGCACATCGCCGCAGTCGGCCGCCTGGCCGACGCGGCGGTCGTGGCCAGTGCCCTGATCGACCGCGTGAGCGCCGCCCCGGGCCAGGAAGCCGCTGTGGCCGCCGCCTACCTGCACGAGCTCCGCGGCCGCCCCGCGTCCATCCCGGCCTGAGCCGCGGCGGGTGCTCGGCAGCTTTTGCCCAGGCGACCCGGGACTCTCCTAACCCCCCAGCACCCCCTTCCCGAACACGGGAAGGGGGTGCTGGGCCCACCACCTGGGACTCGGCCAGCGGCGCCCCTTCCCTGCGAGGGTTCAGGAGCGGATAGATAATGCCGGGCACAAAGCGCAGAACGCGAGTACGCCGGCCTGGGTAGTGACGGAGGGGATGCGCCGTCCTGCGGACTGTGGGAGAGGGCTCGGCCCTCGACGCTGTTGCCGCGCGGGTGAGCCGCGATCCCGCGCCAGGTCGTGCAGCGAGTATTTCGAGGGCCGAGCCCTCTCCCACAGCCGTTTCAGGCGCGGGCCATAGCCCAGCACCGACGCTCCGTTGCCTGTCCGATCGGTCCGCGCCTGAACCTGCGAGGGAAGGGGGTGGGGGTTAGGACGGCTCCCGCGCCGCATTCTGGCCGGCCTGACGCCTGGGCAAAAAGCTGACGCGGCGGCGCCGGGCTCCCTGGCGCCCGCGGCCCGCCGCGGCCCTTTCCCCGTCTGGAGCGCGGGCGGACCCGCTATACGTGCGACTTTCCGGTTTTTGCCCCGGCGTTGGCCCCGCTTTTTATCCCGCTGCCTACTTCCACGGCGCACCATCTTAGGGTTTAATAGCGCTATAACGATTCCAACCAGGCGCACCACAGGGGGTGCGATCCAACAAGAGGAGTGTGCCGGCGATGGAAGGTGCTCGTCCATCCGCGCGGCGCCGGCCGCGTGCCTTGCTTCCCGTCCTGATACTGCTGGGCGGTGGGTTTTTGCTCGGGGCGCTCGGCCTCGTGCTGGGGATCGGGGCGCCTGGCTCGCCCGTCCCTCCGGCGGCCCGGTCGCCGACTCCCGCCCCAACAACTCCGCTGGCCTACGCCAGCGAGGCAGTTGCCGGAACCGGGCCCGCCAACGGCGAGCTCGCTCCCACCCTGGCCGCCCGGACCACGGGCCCGGCGCCCAGCACCCCAGCCACCGCCGCCAGTCCGCCGCCCGCCAGCCCCAGCAACTCCACCCCGCCGGCCACGCCATCACCCATCCTGGCGCGCATCTCGCTGCCGGCGCAGCCCGCGGATCAGCCGGCGCCCATCCAGGACTACGCCGCCGCCGGGGACGCCGTCTGGATCAGCACCGGCCAGCGCCTGCTGCGGACCACCGATGCGGGTCGCCACTGGTTGCTCCAGTATCAGGGCGTGGTCGACGGTTTGACCGTGCTCGATGTGCGGCATCTCTGGCTGGTCGCCGGTAGCCCCGACATGCCCCAGGGTCGGAGCCTGCTGGCTTCCACGGATGGCGGCGCCCACTGGGACAGACGTGTGTGGCCGCCGCTCGCGTCTCGCCTGGTCGGTTTTGTCTCACCCCAGGATGGCTGGGCCATTGCTCCCTCGATCCAAAATAATATTCTGCTACGCACCCGGGACGGCGGGACCACCTGGCAGGCCCTGGCCTTGGGTAGCGCGGCTGTCGACGGTATCCAGTTCTTTGATGCCCGGCACGGTTGGCGCTTCGCCAGCTGGGCCGACTACCAGGATCTGGCCCAGACGACCGATGGCGGGCAACATTGGACGCTGCGCTCGATCCCAGCCTGCCATTGGCATAAGCGGGCGGGCATCTTCGCCTTTAGCGGGCCGCAAACCGGGCTGCTGATCTGCGAAGCCGACTTTGGGAGCATTGATGAATTTCAGGCCTACCGCACCACCGATGGCGGCCGGTCCTGGCCGCGCTTGCTGGTCGGGCCCGAAACGGCGACCGGCTCCGCGGACTTGGTGCTAGGTGTCTTGACCTTCAGCGACCCACAACATGGTTGGCTGGCCGATCTGTGGGACCGTAGCAACCGGCTGATCCCGGGGCAAGTGCTCCAGGCAACTACGGACGGCGGCACGACCTGGCAGGTAACCGCGGTCAGCGACGGGCAGTGGAGCCGCTTGCAATTTCTGTCGCCGGCGCACGGCTACGCCCTCTACCGCTCATCCTGGGCCGCCCGCGTCGGGCCGGGCGATAAGGCTACCGCATTGCTCGAAACCCGAGATGGCGGGGCGCATTGGCGCCTCGTCTATGGCGGAGCTCCCGCGCCGGTGGGCGATCTCCTGTTCTTTGACGCCGTCCGGGGCCTCGGCCTGGGCGTGCCCTGGGATGCGAGTGCCATTCTGCGGACTATCGACGGTGGCCAACGTTGGGCAGTGGTCGGCTCGCTGGCCGGCAGTTGCGGCCCGGGCACGCCCACCCGTGTGCTGGACTTCAATTTCCCCAACTCGGCGGGCGGGTGGGCGCTGGTCCGCTGTGGCTGGTCTGACGAGCGTAACCGGA
>DATGEF010000350.1:0-9256 GCA_035310405.1 Chloroflexia bacterium
TGCAGGTTCCGGTGACCTGTTGGGGTTAGGTACCGAGGAGTGAGCACGCCTACGTGCGAACGGCGGGGCGCGACCCGTTCGCACGTAGGCGTGCTCACTCCTCATCAACCAAGGGATCGCTTGATCCGGCACTAGAAACGCGCCAGGGAGGTTCCTCTGGGCGCAGCATTTGTCAGGCGATCGATAGCTATACCCCCTATCCTAAAACGAAGTTAAGTTTTGCCCCTTCTGGCGGTGGAGGGGAAAAGCGCGAAGGCCGTAACCTGGGGCCGGTTTGGGCAATCTGAAAGGTGAGCAACGACCGTTGCCTGACCATTGGTTAGGTTGTGCGCCGGGCCGCAGTCCGGTGGGCCGCCGGCCCCGGGGGGATCGGCGCATCCCGGGGCGGCCCGGCGCCGTAGGGAGCAGCGAGCGAAGGAGCAGCAGAATGGATATACGAACGCGGATCGGCGGGGGGCGGCGGATGCTCGGGGGGCTGGGCCTGTTGATCGCGCTGCTGGCGGCGCGGGACGTGGCCGCGGGAAACCCGCGTCGCCCGGCGGATATCTGGCATCCCGCCCCCGCGACGACCTGGCAGATCCAGTATGCGGGCGATCCCATCGACACGTCGGTGGACGCGCAGATGTATCTCCTGGATGGCGATGGCACCGCCGCCAGCGTGGTGAGCACGCTGCACGCCCAGGGCCGCAAGGTGGTCTGCTATATCGATGGCGGGTCGTGGGAAGCCTGGCGCGCCGACGCCGGCCAGTTCCCGGCGGTCGTGCTGGGCAACCCCTATGTGGGCTTTCCGGACGAGCGCTGGCTGGACATCCGCCGCCTCGACCTGCTCGGCCCGCTCATGGCGGCGCGGCTGGACACCTGTGTGGCGAAGGGCTTCGACGGGGTCTATCCCGACAACCTCAACGGCTACGAGAACGCGACCGGCTTCCCGCTGACGGCCGCCGACCAGATAGCCTACAACACCTGGCTGGCGCAGGCGGCGCACGCCCGCGGCCTGTCCATCGGCCTGAACGACCCCGATCAGACCGCCGACCTGGTGCCGGTGTTCGACTGGACGCTACTGGAAGAATGCTTCTGGCAGGGCGCGTGCGGCGCGCTCAGCCCCTTCGTGGCGGCGGGCAAGGCGGCGTTCGACATCGAGTACACCGACACGCCGATCACCCCGGACCAGTTCTGCCCGCAGGCCACGGCGCTGTCGATCAGCGCCCTGCTCAAGCACCGCAACCTGGACGCCTGGCGGGTCGCCTGCGCCGCACCGGCCCCGCCCACCCCCGCGCCCACGGCCACGCCGCCCTGCGCGGTGCCGTTCACCGATGTGGCGGGCAACCCCTTCGCTGCCTATATCGTGCGGCTATACTGCGCGGGCACGGTCGAGGGCTACCCGGACAACACCTTCCGGCCCTACAACGACGCCGACCGGGGCACGCTGGCCCGCTGGATCGTGCGGGCGCGCGGCTGGGCCATCACCACGGTGGGCGGGCCGCACTTCACCGACGTGGCCCCGACGGACGCGCTCTACCCTTACGTGGAGACGGCATACAATCACGGGGTGCTCAACGGCTACGCGGACCATACCTTCCGCCCAGCGGCCCCGGTCACGCGCGGGCAGATGAGCAAGATGCTCGTCAACGCACAGGGCTGGACCAACGACATCCCGGCGGGCACGCAGGATTTCCGCGACGTGGACGCCGCCAACCCCTTCTACTGGCCGATCGAATCGATCTACCGCCACGGCCTGGTCAGCGGCTACGATTGCGGCCCCGGCTGCCGCGAGTTCCGCTGGGGCGCCAACAACACGCGGGGCCAGCTCACCAAAGTGCTCGCCAACGCGCCGTGACGCGGGCGGCGTGCTGATCGCACGACACATTGGGATCGCCTGGGCGCCCGGGGTGTTCGGCAGGATTTGTAGCGGTGGCGGCCGGCTAGATAGCGGCGCGGGAACGAACCTCTCCCCCCGCCCCTCCCCGGCGCGGGTTCAGGAGCGGACAGATGGTGCATGCACCAGGGCGTAGGGGATAGGCTATGGCCTGCGCCTGACGCGTCTGTGGGAGAGGGCTCGGCCCTCGAAATACTCGCCGCACGATCTGGCGCGGGATCGCGGCTCACCCGCGCGGCCCGAGCGTCGAGGGCCGAGCCCTCTCCCACAGTCCGCAGTACGGCGCATCCCCCCCGTCGCCACACATGCCGGCGGACTCGTGTGCTGCGCCGTTTGCCAGCCACGATCTGTCCGCTCCTGAACCGGCGTGGGGAGGGGAGGAGCCGGCGGGTCGGCCGGGCGGCCGGGGGTCCGCGGTGAGCCGCGGGCCCCACGTTCCCCTCCCCGGCGCGGGGAGGGGATAGGGGAGAGGTCTCGCGCCGCCCGCGCATCCGCCGCCCCGCCGGGATGCAAATCCTGCCGCGCACCTCGGCGCCCGCCGACCCTATGCACTGGCAACGGTTTGTGCTATGATGGGGACCAGCGAGACTAGAAGGAGATTCCCGATGCCCCCAACCATCGCTGCCGCCACCTGGTTCATCGACAACGAGCCCGACTCTGGTATTTTGGGGATTTTGCGCGATGTGACGGCCCCGAAAGCATCCAAATCGGTCGACGGCACCGGGAATCCCGGCAGCACAATCGCCTCTCATGCGGAGCATCTGCACTGGAGCCTGGCGAATATGAACCGGGCGATGAGCGGTGGGGAGTTTGGAAAGTGGAGCGAAAGCTGGGACTTGAAACAGGCCAATGCCGATGAATGGGACCGCCTGCGCAGCGAGCTGCACAAAGAGTTTGAGGTACTCTGCCGCGGGCTGCGCCAACAAACAGAGATCGAGCCCCAATACCTGACGGGTGGATTAGCTCTCGCTGCGCATGCTGCTTATCACCTGGGGACTATCCGGCAGATGAAGGAGCGCGTGCGAGAATAATGGGATGACAGAGAGCTGGACCGCGTATCTCCACCTGGATCGGCGCATTACCGGGGTGAGCATACTGGCCAACGGTAGCGGGGCGCTGATCACGTTCATCTATTTTAACGTGATCGATCCAGTGCCCCAGGGATCGGCGGTGGTGCAAAGCTTGGCCCCGGGGCAGATCGGCTGGTTCGCGCTGGTCCTGGTGGGCTTGCTGACGCTGGGCAGCCTGAGCAATCGCCCGGTCATGCGGCCCATCAGCGCCTGGGCCGCCGGCAATGCCCGGCGGCCGGCCGGCGCGCCGGCGATCCCGCCCCCGCCCGCCGTACAGCGCGCGCTGCTGAATTATGTACCCTGGACGACCCTGGTCGGCTTCGGTGTCTGGATTCTAGCCGGGCTGATCTTTAGCAACCCGGCCTGGTCGGAATCGTTCGGCGCCGGGCTGCGGAGCTTCCTGGCCATCGTGGGCGTGGGCGGCGTGCTGAGTACCGCGCTGTTCTTCTTTGTCGCCGACGTGGTCTGGCGGCCCCTGATTGCCCGCGCCTTCCCGGGCGGGCAGGTGGCTGCTGTCCGGGCCTTCCGCCTGCCCCTGCGGGTCCGTCTGCTGATCGTCTTCCTGCTCGCCGGGTTGCTACCCGTTCTCTTGCTGGTGGCCGCCACCCTCAATCGCCTGCCGGCGATCCGTGCCGCCGCCGATCCCCAGGTCATCCTCGACAACCTGGCCATCGTGCAATTCTTCATCGTGGGCGTGGCCCTGATTATCAGTGCCACCACGGCCGTCTTCGTCAGCTACAGCATCCTGCACCCGTTGCGCGCCCTGCAAGGGGCGATGGCCCGCATTGGGCAGCACGACCTGGCGGCGCGCGTGCCCGTGCAGACCAACGACGAACTGGGCTATCTCAGCGACCACTTCAACACGATGGCCGCCGGGTTGCAGCAGGGCGAGCTGGTGCGCACACTGCTCAACCTCTACGTCAGCCCCGAGGTGGCCAGCGCGATCGTCGCCCAGGGCGCGCGCATGGGCGGCGAACTGGTGGAGTGTACGGTCCTCTTCTCGGATATTCGCGGCTTCACCAGCCTCGCGGAGGGGCTGCCGCCCACCGAGTTGATCGCCCTGCTGAACCGCTACATGGGGCGCATGATCCCGGTGATCGTGGCGGCGGGCGGCATCGTCAACAAGTTCGGCGGCGACTCGATCCTGGCCCTCTTCGGCACTCCGGTGAACCCGGCCCCCGACCACGCCGCCCGCGCCGTGCGCGCCGCCCTGGGGATGCGGGCGGCCCTGGCCGCCTTCAACGCCGCCGAGGCGCGCGGCCCGCGGCCGCAGTTGCGCACCGGCATCGGCATCGCCAGCGGCCCCGCGGTGGCGGGCAACGTGGGCGACGCAGCGCGCGTCGAGTACACGGTCATCGGCGATACGGTGAACCTGGCCTCGCGCCTGCAAGACCTGACCAAAGAACTCGGCGTGGACATCCTGGTCAGTGCCGCCACCTACACCGCCGCCGCGACCACCCTGCCCCTGTTCGGCACGGCCCTCCCCCCCGTGGCCATCCGCGGCAAGCGCGACTCGGTGCAGGTGTACGTGCTGGACGGGGGTTAGGACTAACCGTCGTTGCAATACTAGGTCCCGATCAGTAAACGCTTGTCCAGCTAACCGTTGGGCCTATTATAGCATAGGGAAACGGTGTTGCCTATGCCCGGTGGGCGTGCTATAATCGAACTACCCAAATCTATCCGAGGCATTCTATGAACCTGAGCAGCGGGAAACAAAAAGAATTGCTGGAAGCGCTGATCAGCGCTTTCCCAACTAGGCCAGAATTAACCCAATGGGTTAGATTCAATCTGAATAAGAATCTAGAAGCTATTGTTGAACCTGGCACTCTTGAGCATATAGTGTTTCAGTTGATCCAACAAGCTGAAGCCAAAGGGGAAATTGACCATCTAATTCATGAGGCTTATAAAGAGCGTCCGAACAATCCGGAGTTGAGAGCTTTTGTCGAGCAGTACAAAAAAGCTCTTCAAAAAGCAGCTCTTCAAGCGGAAGAACGAAAAAAAGCCGAGCAGTTGGCCCGTGAGCAGGCGGAAGCGGAGGAACGGGAAAAAGCCGAGCAGTTGGCCCGTGAGCAGGCGGAAGCACGGAGAAAAGCCGAGCAGTTGGCCCATGAGCAGGCGGAAGCGGAAGATGCTAAACGGCGGGCGCCGGCACCAGTAAATATAGATCATCTGGGGCTGGCCCCAGCAGTGCCGAAAGACCCTGAACAGCAAACGCAAAAAGAAATAGAACCCCCTTCGGCGCCCCCTCCTATATTTCCTGCGGTCCCTCCTATACCGCGGACGCCGCCTCCCGTATTTCCTGACGGCTTCATGTTTGATACCGATGTTGTGGACTCTGGCAGCTACGGGGTACGTATTCGAGAATGGGGCAGAAATCATCTGGTGGTAGTGATTCAATGGGGCAGAAATCATCTGGTAGTGATTCTTGGAGCCGCTGGGATCGCGTTGGTAGTAATGCTAATGCTAGGCGGGGTCACAGTATCGCCGATCACCCAGACCCCGGTGCCAACCGTAGCGTCAGCGCTCACCTCGCCCTCGACCCCGGTGCCAATCGTGCAGCCCACACCTGGCTTGCCCGATGTCTCTTCTTTGCTGATGTTAGGACCGACTGTGATTCCGGTGGATCAGCAGTGGATCGACCAGGCTCTTACAACAACTATCAATCTGCGTAGCTATCACTTTAGCCTTAAAATTGGCAAGGACACGGATCCGGAGGATAATCGGCTAGACATGGAAGGCGACTACGTAGCCCCCGACAAAATGTATTTCAAGGGCAATGATGCCGGGACACTCGGCGAGTGGCGGAAAATCGGTACCCAGGTCTATAGCAAAGCGGCCGATGGCTCCTGGCAGCCGAGTACGATGGCCTGGAATCCGGTCGATTCCTTAACCAAAGAACGCCCAGTGTTAGGCCACGGCTCTGTGTGGCAAGATCTTGGCTCCGAAACAACAGTGGATGGCAGAGAGTTGGATCACTTTCTCCAACAATTTAATACTGCGGATCAAGTGAACGTCGTCGAGATGTGGCGTGATAGAAAAACTAAATACCTCTATCGTATGATGATAAGTTCTGAAGATCTTCCGAATTATAGTGGCTTGTCTGCCCTTCTACATCCTGGTACCCCGATTCCAACTATGCCTGCCAGTTCTAACGATTCGCTGTATGATCAGTATGATCTGACGATCAGTCGACCCAGTGATCCATCAATCAGAATACCTTCTCCGTAAACAATACCTTCGCCATTTGGCGAAGGTATTGAGCCCAATGAGAGTTGCTCAGGAGGCGCGCCCATGACCGAACGCAGCGCCGTGCAGAACCCGCTGCTGAAATACGCCGCCGCCATCGGCTGGGAGTACGTCACGCCGGGGGAGGCGTTGCGGCTGCGGCAGGGGGATACGGGGCTGTACTTCGACGCGGTGCTGGCCGATCAGCTCCCGCGGCTGAACCCCGGCGTGGTGGACGCGGGGCGGGCGGCGGATATCCTGCGCCAGTTGCGCCTGTTGCCGCCGTCCATCGCGGGCAACCAGGCGGCGCTGGAGTGGCTGCGCGGCGAGCGGTCGGTGTTCGTGCCCGCCGAGAACCGCGAGCGCAACGTGCGGCTGATCGACTTCGCGCGGCCGGACGCCAACCGCTTCCAGGTCACCGACGAGTGGTGGCAGCGGGGGACGGTGTTCCGCAACCGGGCCGACGTGGTCTTCCTGATCAACGGCATCCCCGTGGCGGTGGTCGAGACGAAGGGCGCGGCGAAGGCCGAGGGGCTGGCCGAAGGCGTGGACCAGGTGCGCCGCTACCACCGCGAGACGCCCGAGCTGTTCGTCGCCGGCCAGGTCTTCGGGGTTACCCAGCTGCTCGACTTCTTCTACGGCGTGACCTGGAACGCCACGCGCAAAAACCTGTTCAACTGGAAAGAGGAAGTACCGGGCGATTACGAGCGCAAAGTGCGCGCCTTTTTCGACCGCCCGCGCTTCCTGCGCGTGCTCCACGACTACATCGTCTTCTTGCAGCGCGACGACGAGCTGACGAAGATCATCCTGCGCCAGCACCAGGTGGCGGCGGTGGAGAAGGTGCTAGCGCGGGTGGCCGACCCGGGCAAGCGGCGCGGCCTGGTCTGGCACACGCAGGGCAGCGGCAAGACGCTGACCATGCTGACCATCGCGGCGCGGCTGCTGCGCGAGGTGCCGGGCGGCGCGAAGCCGGCCGTGCTGATGCTGGTGGACCGCAACGAGCTGGAGGCGCAGCTGTTCAAGAACATCACGGCCTACGGCATCGGCACGGTGCAGGTCGCGCAGAGCAAGCGCGACCTGCAAGACATCCTGCGCTCCGACTACCGCGGGCTGATCGTCTCCATGATCCACAAATTCGACGACATCCCGGCGAACGTGAACCCCGGCGCCCATGTCGTGGTGCTGGTCGACGAGGCCCACCGCACGACCGGCGGCGACCTGGGCACCTACCTGCTGGCCGCGCTGCCCAACGCGACCTATATCGGCTTCACCGGCACACCGGTGGACACCCTGGCCACGGGCCAAAGCACTTTCGTCGTCTTCGGCGGCGCCGACCCGCAGGGCTACCTGGACAAGTATTCGATCGCCGAATCGATCGTCGACGGCACGACGGTGCGGCTGAACTACGCGCTGGCGCCGTCCGCTATGCGGGTGGATCGCGAGACGCTGGAGCGCGAGTTCCTGCACCTGGCGCAGGCGGAGGGCGTCAGCGACGTGGAGGAGCTGAACGCGATCCTGGACCGGGCGGTGGCGCTCAAAGAGATGATGAAGGCGTCGGAGCGCGTGGCGCGGATCGCGGCCTACGTCGCGCAGCACTTCCGCACGAACGTCGAGCCGATGGGCTTCAAGGCTTTCCTGGTGGCGGTGGATCGCGAGGCGTGCGCGCTCTACAAGCAGGCCCTGGACGCGCTGTTGCCGCCGGAATACTCCGCCGTGGTTTATTCGCCCGCGCATAACGACAGCGCCCTGCTGAAAACGCACTATTTGAGCCCGGACGAAGAGAAGGCGGTGCGCCGGGAGTTCGCCCGGAAAGGGACACGGCCGCAGATCCTGATCGTCACCGAAAAGCTGCTCACCGGGTTCGACGCGCCGATCCTGTACTGCATGTATCTGGATAAG
This sequence comes from Chloroflexia bacterium, assembly GCA_035310405.1. Classification (GTDB taxonomy): domain Bacteria; phylum Chloroflexota; class Chloroflexia; order QHBQ01; family JAICKM01; genus JAICKM01. The sequence goes on from DATGEF010000350.1 coordinate 8,071, forward strand.
CCGATGCGCGACCATGTGCTGTTGCAGGCCATCGCCCGCGTCAACCGGCCCTACGAAGACGAGGACGGGCTGGTCAAGCCGTATGGCTTTGTGCTCGACTTCGTGGGCATCTTCGAGCGACTGGAAAGCGCCCTGGCCTTCGACTCGGACGTGGTCGCCTCGGTGATCGAGAACCTTGACGTGCTCAAAGATCGCTTTGCCCTGATGATGCGCGAGACAGCGCCGGCCTACCTGCCCTGGACGCGCGGCGGAGACGACAAGGCGAAGGAGCGGGCCATCGAGCACTTCGCCGACAAGGCGGCGCGCGAGGTGTTCTACCGGTTTTTCCGGCAGCTGGAGAGCCTCTACGAGATCCTATCGCCCGACGCCTTCCTGCGTCCGCTCATGGATGATTACCGGGCGCTGGCCGCGCTCTTCGGGCTGATCCGCAACGCCTACGGCGATCATGTCTACGTAGACAAAGAGCTGACGGCCAAGACGCGGGACCTGCTGCGGCAGCAGGTGGCGAGCGGGGCGCTGGACCCGCCGGGCGCGATCCACACGCTCGGCCCCCAGGAGCTGGCGGCGCTGAAGCGCACCGTGGAGTCGGACGCGGTGAAGATCGTCGACCTGCGCAAAGCACTGGCGGTCACGGTGGACCGGGAGGGGGCCGCCCAGCCGTTCCTGCTGTCGATCGGCGAGCGGGCGGAGGCGCTGGCCCAGCTCTACGAAGACCGGCGGATCACGACCGAGCAGGCGCTGGCCGAGTTCGAGAAGCTGGCCCAGGAATACATCGACGCGGACACGTATCGGGCCCAGTTGGGCGTGGATGCGAACACGTTTGCCATCTACACAGCCCTGCAACCCGCCGTGGCCGCCCTGACCGTCGACCAGGCCCAGGCGATCGACGCGCTATTCGCCGCCTGCCCCGATTACCAGTGGGATACGCAGCAGATGAGCCGCCTGCGTAGCACGCTCTACCAGGCGCTGATCCCGCTCGTCGGGGTGGCGCAGGTGGTCGCCGTGACGAACCAGGTTCTGCGGCTCCAGCGCGTATGACCAGGCCGCCGGCACCACCCCCGGCCGCGCGCCCCGGCCCGGCCGCCCCGCTCTGGTACAACGCCGACGAGCTACGCTGGGCGGTGGCCGGGTGGGCGGCGCGGATGGGCGTGCCCCCGCCGCAGATTCATCTGCGCCCCATGCGCCG
>DATGEF010000351.1:0-4553 GCA_035310405.1 Chloroflexia bacterium
TTACCCCGGACACGCCCGAGAATCAGGTGCTGGCCGCGACTTTACGGACCACCCCGGCGTTGCTGGAGCCGGGCGGCGAACGGATCTTGGCCCGGCGCGCCCGCGCCCTGGTCGGCCGCCTGGCCGGCGTGAGCGTCATTAGCCGGGCGGCGGCGCTGGCCCTCCTACCACGCATCCAGCTACACCGCCTCAACGCCACCTACGGCCCGGTCCTCAGCCTCTGCCGCCTGGCCCTGCAGCACCTGACGCTGACCGAGCAAGCTGGGCCCCATCCGTTCGCCTCGTTCCTGGTCGACATGCCCCGCCTGTTCGAGAGCTTCGTCACGGCGCGGCTGGCCGCCGGCCTGGCCGCCCATGGGCTCCGCGTCGTCGCCCAGCATCGCGATTACCTGGACGAAGCCCGGCGCGTCGGCATCCGCCCGGACGTGCTCGTCTACCCGGCCAACGGCACCACGCCGTTGCTGGTCCTGGACGCCAAGTATCGCCGGCTGCAGAGCGGGAGCGAAAGCGACCTCAGCCGCGACCTCTACCAGGTCAGCGCCTATCTCGATCGGTACGAATTGCGCCGCGGCATCCTGGTTTATCCCCAGTTCGAGGAAGCCGCCCAGACCGAGCTGAAGCTCCGGGGCACGCCCAAACAGCTCCATCTGGCCACCTTGAACCTCGCCGCCCCGGACCTCGCCCAATTCGAGCAACACTGTGCCCAACTGGTCACGCAGGTCGCCCAGCTGGCGCGCGCCTGAGGTGGACACCACCAGGGGGGAAAGGGAGCGGATCATGGACAACCACCTGTTACCCGCGTATATCCAGAACCGGGGTCTGTTTGCCGAGGCCTACCTGGCGGAGCAGCTGGCCCCGAGTCTGCCCATGTTGCCCGGCACCGCGGTGGACCGCTACACGCAACAACAGATGCTCACCGCGCTGCGCGAGATCACAGGCCTCTGGTGGTTGATGCGCGCCCGCATGAGCCATGACGAGGAGGAGGTGCGCGACTTTCTGCGCAATGTCTATAAGATTTTCGGCGCCGTCGCCTGGGGGCTGCGCTCCCTGGGCCAGGCCCCACCCACCCCCAGGCTGCCCGATCTGACCATCTTTCGCGACAGCGGGGCCGCGGCCCGCGCGGCCGGGTCGCCCAAGAACGATCGCGCCACGCGCTACAGCGAAGCGCTGACCGCGATCAAGCTCACGCGGCTCAACGCCCCGCTGGACGCCGGCCCGGCTCCGGCCACGGCCATCGGCCCCATTCTCGACTACACGGGGCTGCCCTGGGGCATCCTGACCGATGGGGGGCGCTGGCGCCTGTATGCGCGGGACGCGCCCGGTGGCCCGGCGTGCTACCTGGAAATCGACCTGGAGGCGATCCTCGGCCTGGAGGGGGAGGCCGCCCGCCAGGCCGCCTTCCGCTGGTTTTACGCCTTTTTCCGGCCCGAAGCCGCCGCGCGCCCGGACGGCCGCCCCTTTCTCGACGCGCTCCCCCGCGCGATTCCGCCCCCGGGCGCCGGCCCCTACCCGCTCACTTTTATCGAGGCCGCCGAACAGGTTCTGGCCCAGGCCGGCGGGCCGCCGCCGCTGCACTACCGCACGCTCACCGAGCGGGCGCTGGCCCTGGGCCTGGTGACGCACGGACGGACGCCGGCCACGACCATGTACGCGCTCATCCTGCGCGAGATCAAACAGGCCCACAAGCGCGGCGTCCCTCCCCGCTTCACCCGGCCCGGCCCCGGGCTCGTCGGCCTGGCCCGCTGGGGAAAATGAGCAGACCGTTGCAGTTTGGGGTGCTCGGGTGCGGCATAATCAGCGGCACGCATGCGCAGGCCGTGGCCGCGTTGCCGGATGCGACGCTGGCGGCGGTGGCCGACAGCGACCCCGCCCGCGCGGCGGCGCTGGGGGCCCAATACGGGGTGCCGGCGTACGCCGGCCTGCCGGAGATGCTGGCCGGCACCCGCCTCGACGTGATCACGATCGCCACCCCCAGTGGCCTGCATGCCGCCCAGGCCTGCGCGGCGATGCAGGCGGGCTGCCACGTGCTGGTCGAGAAGCCGATGGCCCTCGCCGCCGCCGACCTTGACACCATGCTGGCGGTCCAGGCCGCCACGGGCCGGCAGCTGGCCGTGGTCAGCCAGCACCGCTTCGACGCCGCGACCCGCGCAGTGCAGGAGCGCGTCGCGGCCGGGGCCTTCGGCCGCCTGGTGCTGGGCAGCGCGACCGTCGCCTGGTGGCGCAGCCAGGCCTACTACGACAGCGCGGCCTGGCGGGGCACCCGCGCCCTGGACGGCGGCGTGCTGATGAACCAGGCGATCCATGCGATCGACCTCTTGCAGTGGCTGATGGGGCCCGTCCGGAGCGTCTATGCGCATGCCGCCACGCGCGGGCATGCGATGGAAAGCGAGGATGTCGCCGTGGCCGTGCTGCGCTTTGCGAACGACGCGCTCGGCACCGTGGCCGCCACCACCGCCGCGGCCCCCGGCGACCTGACCCGCATCGAGATTTTCGGCGATGGGGGCTCCGCCGTGATCGAGAACGACCGCCTGGCCCTCCTGCGGTTGGCCGGCGCAGCGGGCCCGCCCCCGGGCGGCCCCGGCGCGGCGCCAGACCCGGCGGGCCCCGCCACGGGCCCCGCCGGCCCCGTGGCGCCCACCAGCCATACCGCGCAAATCGCCGACCTGATCCGCGCGATCCGCGAAGGGGGCACCCCGCTGGTGGACGGCCTCGCCGGGCGGCGGCCCGTCGACATTATCCTGGCGATTTACGAATCGGCCCGCCGCGGCCGGGAGGTGGCGGTCCGATGATCCGCCTGGCGGCCTTCGGCGACGAGATCGCGCCGGACCTGGACGCGCAGATCGCCGGGCTGCAGGAAGCCGGGGTCCGCTATCTGGAGCTGCGGGCCGTGGACGGCATCAATGTCCTGGATCTGACGGACGGGCAAGTGGCCGGCATCCGGCAGAAACTCGCGGCGGCGGGGATCGGCGTGTCCGCCATCGCCTCGCCCATCGGCAAGGTGCCGATCAGCAGCCCGTTCGGGGAGCACCAGGCCCGCTTTGCGCGCGCGCTGGCCCTCGCGCACACGTTCGAGACTCCATTGGTGCGCATCTTCTCCTTTTATCCCCCGGCCGGCGCGGCGCCGGGCACCGGGCCGGAGCGCGGGGCGGTCCTGGCCCGCCTGCGGACGCTGGTGGACGGGGCGCGCGCCGCGGGGGTCACGCTGCTGCACGAGAATGAGCAGGCGATCTACGGCGACACCATCGCCCGCTGCGTCGATCTGCTGCAGACCCTCGCCGATCCGCACCTGGCGGCCGCTTTTGACCCGGCGAATTTCGTGCAATGCGGCCAGGTGCCCGACCCCGATGCCTGCACGGCGCTGCAGCCGTGGATCCGGCATGTGCATGTCAAAGACGTGACCGCCGAGGGCCGGCTGGTGCCCGCGGGCGCGGGCGTGGCGGGCTGGCCAGGGCTGCTGGCGCGCCTACGCGCCGCCGGCTACGATGGCTTCTTCACCCTGGAGCCCCATCTGGCGGCCGCCGGCCCGTTCCAGGGCTTCAGCGGCCCCGATCAGTTTCGCCTGGCGGCCCGCGCCTTCCAGGATCTCTTGCAGGCCGCGGGGTGGGCCTACGCCTGATCCCGCCACCGCGCCGCCGGCGCGGGCCGGTGGCGCGGACAGGAGCGCCCGGCGCGCCGGGCGCCGCGCGCCGAGAAAGGCGATGTGATATGTACCTGGCCTTCAGCACCCTGGCCTGCCCGGCGTGGTCAGGCGAGCGCATCGCCGCCGAGGCCGCGCGCCTCGGCTATGCGGCCGTCGAGATCCGGCTGCTGGACGGCGAGGTCCTGGATCCGGCGGCCGACGCGGCCCGCATTACCGCCGCCGTCGCCGCCTGCCGGGCACGGGGCGTGGCGGTCTGCGCCTTCGACACGTCCTGCCGGTTGGTCCCGGCGGACCCCGCCGCGCACGCGCGGCACACCGCCGATCTGGGCCGCTGGATCGGTCTGGCCCAGGCGCTCCAGGTGCCGCTGCTGCGCGTCTTCGGCGGCGAGTCGGACGCGCCCGAGGCGGTAGCCAACGCGCAAGCGGTCGAGACCTTGATCTGGGCCGCTGGGGTCGCGGCGCGCGCCGGGGTCGTGCTGGCGCTGGAGACACACGACGCCTTCGCCGCCGCAGCACGCGTGGCGGCCGTCCTGGCGCAAGTGAACTCGCCCGCCGCCGGCGCGCTCTGGGACACCCTCCATCCCTACCGCGTGGGCGAGAGCCCGGCGGCCGTGCTGGCCGCGCTCGGTCCCTACCTCGCCCACGTCCATCTCAAGGACGGTCAGCGGCCGGCGCCGGGCGGCACGGACTGGCCGCTGGTGCCCCTCGGCGCCGGCGACGTGCCCTTGCCGGCGATCCTCGCGGCGCTGCACGCCCACGGCTACACGGGCGCCCTCTCCTTCGAGTGGGAGAAGAAATGGCACGCGCACCTGGCCGAGCCGGAGGTCGCGCTGCCCGCGGCCCGCGCCTGGTGGGACTCGGTCGCCCCGCCGGCGCTGTAACTGACCCCTGACCCCTGACCCCTGACCCCTGA